>CAZLUY010000001.1:0-6637 GCA_964562785.1 uncultured Limnohabitans sp.
TGGCTACTCTGATATTGATAGCAAATCTCCTATGGGGACAGATCAAATTTTCTTCATTCAATCCATGACAAAGCCAATTATCACCACTGCTTTCATGATGCTGTATGAAGAAGGACATTTTATGCTAAATGACCCACTTCATAAGTATTTGCCAGAATTTGAAAATGTGATGGTTGCCAAGGATCTAAGTCTAGGCTCTGAGGGGGAAATGGAACCAGTCAGATCACCCATCACCATTGCTCAGTTAATGAATCATACTGCAGGCCTTTCACATGGTCTTGGTAGTTCAAAGGTGGATGAAGAAGTTTTAACAGGCTTATACTACACCCCGCATGCAACCATCGCAGACAGAGTATCTCACTATGCTACATTGCCTCTAATGGGTCATCCAGGAGAACAATGGTATTATTCTGCGTCTCCAGACATTCTTGCCAGTTTGATTGAAGTTTTTTCTGGACAAACGGCTGAAGAATTTTTGAACGAGCGCCTTTTTATTCCTCTTGAAATGAATGATACGGGTTACAACCTAAATGAGGAACAGCAAAGCCGAATGGCTATCCTTCATGAGTATGATGACAATGGAAAACTCGTCAAAGCTGAGCGCCAAACACCGATGTCAGGGAACACAGTTTTTGCTGGTGCCAACGCCTTGTTTTCTACCGCTGAAGATTACTCCAAGTTTGCCAGAATGCTCCTTAATAATGGTGAATGGAACGGGAAAAGATACCTCAGTCCAACGACAATAGAAATTATGACCATTGATCAGGCCAATGGTTTGTACCTGGACCCAGGACAAGGCTTTGGTTTTGGTTTTGCCGTAACGACTGATCTTGCGGATGCAAATGCTCTAGGCTCCGAAGGACAATATTATTGGAGCGGGGCATTTTGTACTTATTTCTTTGTGGATCCAAAGGAGAATCTGATCTCCATCATGATGACTCAAACAGCACCCTATTCCAATTACTACGCTGCCAAAATGAGACAAATGGTTTATCAGGCAATAGAATAGAAAATCATCCAAAAGAGATTTTATGCATAGAAGATCAATGCCATTTAAGGCAACTCTAACCTTCCTATTCACCCTGCTTAGCACGATTTCATTTGCTCAAAAACAGGAAATTCCCGAAGGTCGACTTTTGATTCTTGGAGGGGCTGCAACCAATGATTTCTTCATCAGCTATTTCGCTGAACAGGCCGGTGGAAAGGATAAAAAATTCGTGCTTATCCCAACAGCAGGCACAGATCAAGGAATCAACTCGGATACTGATTTTAAGAGACTGAAAGCTCCTTTTGAAAGGAATGGTTTAACCAATCTTGAAGTATTGCACACTAGGGATAAAAATCTTGCTGACACGGATGAGTTTGTTGAAGTATTGAAGAATGCAGATGGTGTTTGGATCACAGGCGGAAGGCAATGGAGATTGGTTCAAAGTTACCTAGGAACAAAGGTTGTTGATGCTTTGAATGAATTGCTGAAAAATGGAAAAATCATTGCTGGCACCTCCGCTGGAGCATCCATAATGGCTGATTTACTACTTCGGGGAGATCCTAGCGGAAATACCATAATGCTTGGGGAGTATCAGGAAGGCTTTGGTTTTTTAACCAATACCGCCATTGACCAACATCACCTAGCGAGAAACAGGCAGTTCGATATGTTTGAGGTGAAGGGAGTGCACCCAGATGTGCTCGGAATTGGGCTTGAGGAAAACACTGGAATTCTGGTTCATCAAAATCAATTTGAGGTTGTGGGTAAAGGCTACGTTGGGATCTATGATGGCACCCGGTGGTCGGCTGAAAGAGATACTATTTACCAATTACCGAAAGGGAGTGAACAGTTTTACTTTTTGGGCAACAGGCGCAAATACGATATAGAAAATCTTAGAGTCATTCTTCCAAATAATTGACCTCATATGAAAGAATATCAGATTAGATATGCAGAAAAAAAGGACCTCAATGATCTGGTTGATTTGTGTGAGCTACATGCAATTTTTGAGAGATCTGATTATGACAAAACCAATAAGAAGGAGCTATTGAACAAGCACCTTTTCAGCGATACCCCGAGTCTCTATGCATTGGTGGTGGACATGGATGACAAGCTTATTGGCTATGCTTCTTTTATGAAGCAGTTTTCAACCTGGGATGCTGCTCCCTACATCTATATGGATTGTTTGTTTTTGAAGGAAGGCACTAGAAGCTTGGGAATAGGTGCGGAGCTAATGGAAAAAATTAAGGAAGAGTCTCGAAATATGGGCTGCGATTTGATTCAATGGCAAACGCCTGATTTCAATACCAGGGCAATAAAATTTTACAAGAGAATCGGGGGAATATCAAAGGCCAAGGAGCGTTTCTTTCTTGATCCCAGCTCATGAAAAAATTACTTCTACTATTCCTCATTTTAGTCGCCTGCAAGCCAGAAACAACCAAGGTTTCACCTGTCACCCAGAAAGATCCCTATTACCAAGTTGAGGCTAGCTTTATTGAAATAATGGAATCCTCGAAGCTTTTGGGGACGATTCTGATCTATGATCAGGAGGCAGATACATTTTACTCTAATGACTTCGAATGGGCTAAAAAAGGGCAGCTACCTGCCTCTACTTTTAAAATCCCGAATTCTATTATTGCCTTAGAATCCGGAGTCGTAAGCACTGATAGCACAATTATAACTTGGGATGGTGAACCTAGAAGAATGAAAGCATGGGAAACTGATCTTTCCCTTAAGGAAGCATTTTTGAGATCATGCCTACCCTGTTACCAAAAACTTGCACGTCAGGTGGGCTTGGATCAAATGAAAAATCTAAGCAGTAAATTGGACTATGGCCATCTTGAATTTGACTCAACCGACTTCGATAGCTTCTGGGTCCAGGGAGAATCGAAAATCAGTCCATTTGAGCAGATCGATTTTCTTGAAAGATTGGCTGATTCTGAACTACCCATTTCAGACCGGACGGATCAGTTAATAAAGAAAATCATGATTCTGGATGAAGGCGACGAATATGTGATCCGAGCAAAAACCGGATGGTCAATAGTAGAAAATCACAACAATGGATGGTTCGTAGGATACCTAAGCAAAGATGACCGCAAATACTTTTTTGCAACGAATGTGGAACCAGGTGAGGGATTTGACATGGATGATTTTGCGAAATTCCGAAAGCAGATCACTATGGAAGCTTTTGCAGCTTTAGAAATTATCTACGGCTCTAATTAATAAGAATTACAGCTTCCAACCTGTTTTTCTAGCCTCATTCAATATGAGACCAAAAGGTATCCACCAAATCAGGTCATTGGTAATCAAGGTGTATCCAAACGAGGCTGGAACTACATCATTCAAATAATTGAAGACAAAGCCTATTGGCCCAAAAATCTTCCCGAGAAAACCTACAGCCACAATAGGCCAATGCTTTACGGGATTAGCCGCAGCCCACCAATATCCAAGTCCATAAACCCCAATCACCATTCCCATTCCTTGCCAAATAACAGGGTGTATAGGCTCAGCCATCCCTGTGAATTGAAAAAATTGTAAAGGAAATAAAACCACCCAGGCACCCCAAAGAACATTATAGATCGCTGCAGCTTTCATAACCGTTTTCATCCAGGGTTTGAAGAACAATTCTTGATTCATGCCTTAGGAATAAAAAAAGCCTGAAAATGTTTCAGGCTTATGTTTCAAATATGCTAGGATCAAGGAATCCATTTGTCTTTACCAAAGTCGGGTTTTCTTTTTTCCAGGAAAGCATTCCTACCTTCTTTTGCCTCATCGGTCATGTAAGCAAGCCTTGTGGCCTCACCGGCAAACACCTGCTGTCCAGCCATCCCATCGTCCGTCAGATTCATCGCAAACTTGAGCATTTTGATAGAAGTTGGAGATTTAGCAAGAATCTCTTGAGCCCAATCGTATGCAGTGTTCTCAAGCTCTTCATGAGGAATTACAGCGTTGACCATTCCCATTTCATAAGCCTCATCTGCCGAGTAGTTTCTGCCCAGGAAAAAGATTTCTCTGGCCTTCTTTTGACCAACCATTTTAGCCAGGTAAGCAGATCCATATCCACCGTCAAAGCTTGTCACGTCCGCGTCAGTCTGCTTGAAAATCGCGTGCTCCTTGCTAGCCAAGGTCAGATCACAAACTACATGAAGACTATGACCACCACCTACGGCCCAACCTGGAACAACTGCGATAACGACTTTCGGCATGAATCGAATTAATCGCTGTACCTCCAGGATATTTAAACGATGATACCCATCCTCGCCAACGTAGCCTTGATGCCCTCTCGCTTTTTGGTCTCCTCCGGAGCAAAATGCCCATCCGCCATCTTTTGGAGAAGGTCCTTCTCCGCTGAGAAGAATCACTCCTATGGAAGTATCCTCTTGAGCATCATAAAATGCGTCATAAAGCTCTGATGTTGTCTTCGGTCTGAAGGCATTTCTGACCTCAGGTCTGTTAAATGCGATTCTGGCAACACCATCACATTTTTTATAGGTAATGTCTTCGTATTCTTTAGCTGTTTTCCAATTCATTACTGGCTGTTTTTTATAGCATGCTTAACAGGGCACGGAAGATAATGTTGATTATCTTAACCCTTCCAGAACCAAATTTAGATGTTTCAACTTCGAATTGAAGATAAAATTTTAGAAAGCCTTGAGGATTTCCAATCTGATGTAGAATTCAAACATTCTTGGGCCAAGGAAACCATTAATTTTTGCAGGGATTGGCTAGCCGGAAAAGAGTCCTTTGAGCTAAGTACGAGTGGTTCTACAGGCAAACCAAAAAAGATTAGTGTTGATCGCAGTCAAATGGAAGCTAGTGCCAAAGCAACCCAAAGTTTTTTGGCAACAACCCATATGACACGAATCCTGAATTGTCTTTCACCTGAGTATATCGCTGGAAAAATGAATCTGGTCAGAGCAATGGTTTGGAACTGTTCCATCCTTTGCGAAGAACCCTCCAACAGGCCTTTTGGAGAGCAAGCCTTAGCTTTCCAACCTACCTTTACCACCATGGTTCCAAGCCAGGTTGCGCACATCATGGATATTCCCGGATGGTCGATAGGGCTAAGACACTTGCTTATAGGAGGCGCGCCTCTACCTGAAAGCTTGAAAGCGAAGATCGTTGAGAAAAAAATTCCTGCCTGGCAGACCTATGCGATGACTGAAACGGTAAGCCACATCGCTATGGCAAAAATTACGAGCTTTCCACTTCGCTACCATACCTTGCCAAGAGTGACTATTGGCATGACCCAAAGGGGCACGCTTTGGACCCAGTCACCCATGAGTAGAAATGAAAGATTGGAGACCAATGACATCATTCAACTCATCTCACCTACCGAATTTTACTGGAAGGGTCGATTGGATTTTGTGATCAATTCCGGGGGAATCAAACTCCATCCGGAGGAATTAGAGCGAAAAATTGAGATTATTCTGCATGCTCTTGGCCTGTCTTATCGGTTTTTTCTTTTTGCTATTCCTGACGAAACATTAGGCGAAAAGCTAGGAATGGTAATCGAAGCTGAAGATAGAAGTCAAGAGTCAATGATTCTTGGAGCTATGAAGTCCCAGCTTGGCTCTATTTATTCCCCAAAAGAGGTTTTTACTGTGAATAATTTCGATGAAACTGCAAACGGTAAGTTGGACCGGAAATCCACTCTTTCTCAATTAGGTTTTTAATCCAAAGCCTTGCTTATGGAAATCCTTGAAAACCCGTATTTTTGCCTCAAATTTGAGCGATGAAATTCAACGAAGAAGCCCTAACGGGGATAGAAATAGAATACGACTCGGGAAGCATCCCACCTCCATTTAGCCATGTCTACAGACTAATTTTAGACTGGTCTGAAGGAAGTCTTGATGCCGACTTCGTAATCCACTATACAGAGCGAGAAGACATTTCAGAGGATGAAATTTTCGAAGAGGGTTTCACTTTGGATGATGACTACTCTACTAAAATCAAATTAAACTCTGTTTGGAAAGACCCCATTCTTGAAAAGCTGCAAGAGACGAAATGGAGTCCTAGACAACTTACGGATGAAGGAATCTCACTAGCCATTCTTGAAAAGGGAAAGAGCACTTCAGCTAAAGTTCCTATGGATCAGGAAGGTTGGAAATTGATAGCTCAAGACCTAATACAGGCGATTTATGAGACCAAAAAGAAGGAGGCTCCGCTCTCAGTTTTCTTCAGAGTGGTGGATAAGGAGGAAATTAAGGACGCTACCATTACCATTTTCTTCCAAAATAGGAAGGTACAAATTGCAGATGCTGACGGTGAGCGAGAAGTCAATTGGGACTATGCCATTCAATTGATGAAGCTGATTTTCACCCCGGACTATAATTACGAAATCGCTCGAGATCAACCTGGTAAAAAAAGAGGTATTTATCTTGATGTGGGTGATGGATACTGGCATACACTTGGTAAGGGAATTACCAATATCGATTCAGATTTTGATGCAGTAAGCAGGATTGAAGATGCTCTCACTCAGCTGATCTAACCCTAATCTTCTTATATAATTCTCTGATTTATTTATCTTTAACTAAGATAAATGATCGGAATATGCCTGATAATAAAATTTTTGTAAGCTATCGCAGGCAGGACGCTTCAGGTGAGGCAGGTAGGTTGGTGGACAACCTTCAGGAGGTTTTTGGAGATGATGCG
>CAZLUY010000002.1:0-2614 GCA_964562785.1 uncultured Limnohabitans sp.
AGAAAAAGCGCGATCCCTGAGGAACCACGCTTTCTAACCATTTAACCAAATATTTATTAACCTTTTGAAATTTCCATGTTGACGGACTTGCCCTTGATTGTGTTAGACTTCATTACTTTTATAACATGGGCTGCATCTTTCTGAGGAATGTCTACGAAAGAGAAATTATCGTAGATGTCAATTCCTCCAATGCTTCTTCCTGGAACACCCGCTTCACCTGCGATAGCTCCAACGATATCATTTGGACGAATTCTATCCTTCTTACCAAGATTAAGGAAGAGTCTTGCCATGTTGGCATCTCTGGTACGCTCACCGCGTCTTCCTCCATCACGTCCTCTGTCTCTTCTTCCTCTATCTCCACGGCCTTCACCTCTTGAAGAACGATCTCTTCCTCTGTCTCTTCCACCGCGATCTCTTCCTTCAGAGTCACTTCTTCGACGATCTCTTGGGTTGTCGATGCTGAAGTTCTGCTCCTTCAGGTCCTTGATAGAATTTCCAAGAACCATTTTTGTTAAGCCTAAGGCTACTTCTTCAAGAGTTAAGCCCTCTGCAAGCATTTGACCCAAAGTCTCTTCAAATAACTGATTGTCCTCTTCTTCAGTAAGTTTTGATACTACATTTGAGGTCAACTGGTCCTTCTTCATTTGAATCAGTTCATTCACTGAAGGAGGAGCCATTTTATTGATAGTCGCCTTAGTAAACTTCTCCAAGTCTCTAAGCTTGTATCCATCACGTCTTCCAGTGATAAAATTAATAGCAGTTCCTGACTTCCCAGCACGTCCAGTACGACCAATTCGGTGTACATAATTCTCCTCATCAAGAGGAAGGTCATAATTGAATACTGCCTCTACGTTGTCCACGTCGATACCTCGCGCTGCCACATCTGTAGCCACAAGTACTGAGCAACGTCCTTTACGGAACTTGTTCATTACCTTATCTCGCTGAGCTTGAGAAAGATCACCGTGTAGGGCTTCCGCAAGAATTCCGTGCGCCGCAAGCTTCTCAGTCACATCATCAGTCATTCTTTTGGTATTACAGAAAACCACACTCAATCCGTACTGGTGAACATTGATCAATCTTGCCATTAAATCAACCTTAAGTGAAGACTTGACCTCATAATACACTTGATTGATATTGGATACGGTCAGCTCCTTCTTAGCGATTTTTACAATCTCTGGATCCTGCTGATACTTTTTGGTAAGCTCCATGATGGGCTTTGGCATAGTAGCGGAGAAGAAGACTGTCTGTCTTTCTTCAGGCATTTCCTTAAGTACTGCCTCAATATCTTCACGGAATCCCATGTCTAGCATCTCGTCTGCTTCATCCAATACGATGATTCCGACATCCTCTAGTCTAAGAGTTCCTCTTTTGATATGATCTTGTACTCGACCAGGAGTACCAACAACAATCTGAACACCTTTTCGCAATGTTCTGATTTGCTTATCTATTGACTCGCCACCGTATATGGCTACGGATCGAATATTTCTAAGGTATTTAGCAAGCTTTTGAAATTCTCCTTCTACCTGAACGGCGAGTTCACGAGTAGGGCATAGGATGATTGCCTGTGGCTTCACATAATCCGGATCCACCAGATCAATGATTGGAATACCGAATGCGGCTGTTTTTCCTGTACCAGTCTGAGCTTGTCCGATGACATCTCTTCCTTCTAATACGTAGGGGATAGCTTCTGCTTGAATTTGTGAGGGTTGGGTATATCCCATCTCCTCCACCGACTTAAGAATCTCTTCCGAAATTCTCAAGTCTGAGAACTTGAGTGTTTGCTCCATGATGTTTTCCTTACTTTCCTTGCCATGTTTCCTTGTGATGAATCCCGGACATGCGACAGTAAGGACTTCACGGCTCGAAAAATGTTCTATGTCTTATTGACGGTGCAAAAGTAGGAAATAATATTTCATTTTCCTAGTCTTTCTAAGAATCCAATAGAAGAATATTAAGTTTTAACACCTCTTAATAAAAATATATTTGGTGTCTACTCAGCATATATGCTACTGGCAAAAGATTCTAATGTTTATAAAAATGAGGTATCCTCAGACGCTTCTTCCATCATCTGATGAGCTAGCTCCTTCCCAAGGTATCTATCAATTAGTCCATGTCCGACATATAGTAATGGAGTAAGGACAATAGCTACTGTGAACTTGTATATATAATTGATGATGCCGACAGCTAAAACTTGGCTCAATTCCCAATTTCCGAAGATGTAAAAGGCGATACCCAGAACTACGAAAGAATCAATAAACTGGGAAACAAAAGTAGAACCCGTGGCTCTCAGCCAAATCATTTTTGGACCAGTAACTGCCCTTAGTTTTTGGAATACAAAAACATCAATTAACTGACCCAAAAGGAAGGCCGTCAAGGAGCCGATGATTATCCCTAGTCCCTGAGTGAAAATAAGATTAAATGCATAATCAATGTTGAAAGTATCACCATCTGGAGTGCTGGAGTTTACATCTAACCAGAAATCAGCTGGTTTCAAAAGAGTAACCACGCTAATTACCACAAATACATAAGCGATCAGGCCAGCAGTAAGAAAGCTTATTTTCCGAACCCCTTCTTTACCGAAGTATTCATTGATAATATCCGTAGTAATAAATAC
>CAZLUY010000003.1:0-11904 GCA_964562785.1 uncultured Limnohabitans sp.
AGGAGTTTATCTCCAGTTCAGTGCAAGGCTTGGGATCCATAGAATTGAAAGCGCTATGGTGGGATGCCAAGGGAGATTGGCAAAAGGCGCATGATTTGGTAGATGGTCCACCGACTCAAACTGCTGCGAGAGTTCATGCCTTCCTCCATAGGAAAGAAGGTGACATCTGGAATGCCGATTACTGGTACAGAAGAGCAGGAGAACCAAGACCTGACATCAGTCTAGAAGAAGAGTGGGAGGAACTAGTAGTTCGTTTTTCAAAAACTTAAGGAACAAACTGCAACATAGGGTGTTCTTGATTTATGTGGCACCTATTCATTTTGTTATTTGGATTTGGAATGAACTTAGCTGAAAAGAGCCTGTCTGACCTAAGATGGGAGAATAGAATCTTGATCACCTATGGGTATCAGTTCTCTCATGATCTAGGTGAAGAAGCTTTGAATACCGCATTAAAAGAAAGAAAGCTTTTGTTTTTTCACCTGGATGAAAATGGACTATTAGAATCCAATTTTGAAGGTAAGATCAATGTCGATGAATTGCTGCTAAAAAATAGAGAAGGTCAGATTAGTTGGGTTTTAATAGGACTAGATGGAGGAACCAAAAGAAATGAGAAGGGAAAGGCCAAATTGAATGAAATTTTGGCAATAATAGATGCCATGCCAATGAGGCAATCTGAAATAAGGAGGAAGGGTAGATAGGCCTGATTTGTTATTTTTTTTACAGAAAAGTGTAAAAAATACCCAGTATTGGGTATTTCCTCACGAAGAAAAGCTTCTTATTTTTGAGCTTTGACGTACCGCTATTTTTCTGCTCTATGAAATTCTTTTATATCTCTACTGTCCCCAATGATTATGGTAAGTTCGAAATCCACGAGCATAATTGCGTTCACAGACCAGATCTAATAGACTTAGAATATTTAGGGCCATATAATAACGGAAGCGAAGCGATGCGAAAAGCCCTTCTAAAAAACCATAAAGCTGTCACTTGCCAGCATTGCTGCACATCAAGTTTCAGACCTAGTTTTTCCAGGGTGAGAGAAGATAAGGTTATTTAAGAAGGAGCTTTTTATTTATCCATTTAAAAAGGCAAGTCTACTTTAGCATTTTGAAGCTATTGTATTAATTTCGTCCCTCCATCGGGGTGTGGCGCAGTCCGATAGTCCCGATAGCTATCGGGACGGGACGGTTAGCGTATCCTGACGGAGTCAGGATGGTCGCAGTTCGAATCCTTTCAAGGATTGACAATTGAAATAAGATTAAGAGATTAATCTTTAGAGGTTATAAAAATATTCGGGGTGTGGCGCATCCCGATAGCCATCGGGACGGTTAGCGTATCCTGACGGAGTCAGGGTGGTAGCAATTCAAATCCTTTAGAGGATTGGAAATTGAAATAAGATTAAGAGATTAACCCTGATAGGTTAATTCAAAAATTCGGGGTGTGGCGCAGTCCGGTTAGCGTACACGTCTGGGGGGCGTGTGGTCGCAGGTTCAAATCCTGTCACCCCGACATCGAGTGGCGGTCGTCCTGACAAAGTCAGGATCACCCCTACTCAATGTTTTGGTCGTCTTGTGCAAGAGTCAGGATGATCCTGAGATTCAAGGCAGCCCTCCAAGGCTGCCTTTTTATTTTTTTGTCTTGTGAGTTACGCTGTTTACATATTGCACTCAAAAAAGCTCAATAAATACTACGTCGGTCAGACTTCCGATCTGGAGAAGAGGATTGAAAGGCATAATCAAGGAAGGGAGCGTTTTACCCGAACTGGGACACCATGGACATTAATTCATCAGATTCCTTGTAATACTAGAGGAGAGGCGATGAAATTAGAAAAGAAAATAAAGAACCTCGGATCAAGAAGATATCTTGATGCCTTAGGATAGGGGATGAACGGTTAGCGTGTCCTGACTGAGGTCAGGATGGTCGCAGGTTCAAATCCTGTCACCCCGACATCATGCGATGGTCGTCCTGACAAAGTTAGGATCACCCGAGCACTCAATCAAAAGCAGATCTTAAGATCTGCTTTTTCTGTTTGCGCAATTTCAATCAGTGATCTTCAAGATTCTCTCCGAACTAAATCTGGTTTCCGGAGGTTTTTAAGTTACGTTTTAACCTTAACTCAGAAGAGATTTAATAAAGTTTTTATGGAAGAAGAAAATTATCGAATAAACATTAATCCGGATTGGATCAGGAAATACCTGGGACGTATTGTCTTGGGTATTTTGCTTCTATATGGAGTGTTCTCCAGTGTGAGAACAGTTGGCCCGGAAGAAGAGGGAGTAGTTATCCAATTGGGAGAATATAATCGCACCGTTCAACCGGGACTTAACTTTATGATTCCTTTCGGAATCGAAAGAATGTATAAAATCCCTGTCCAGCGGCAATTAAAACAGGAGTTTGGTTTCAGAACTCTTAGAGCAGGAACACAGTCAGAATATACTAAGGACGGTTATGGTGATGAGAGTATGATGCTCACAGGAGACCTTAACCTGACCGACGTGGAGTGGGTAGTTCAGTATAGAATTACAGATTCTTATAAGTATCTATTCAAAGTGAGAAATGCTGAAAAGACCCTACAGGATATGTCCGAATCTGTCATGCGGAAGGTTGTGGGGGATAGAACAGTAAATGAGGTACTAACAGTGGGAAGACAGGAAATCGCTACAAGTGTGGAAGTTCTCCTTCAGGAACTTTGTGATGAATACGAGAATGGCATTCGGATAGATCAGGTTGTACTTCAGGACGTGAATCCACCAGAACCAGTTAAGCCTTCTTTTAATGCGGTGAATGAAGCGCAGCAGGAGCGTGAGACCTTGATCAATCAGGCAGAAGCTGATTACAATAGAGTAATTCCAAGAGCGCGAGGTGAAGCAGAACAAACGATTCAGTTGGCAGAAGCTTTTGCCTTAAATCGTGTCAATCGAGCCAAGGGTGAGGCTGAGCGATTTAATTCATTATACCAGTCATATGTCAAGGCCCCGGAAGTTACCAAGCAAAGAATTTATCTGGAAACCATGGAAAGGGTATTGCCTAAAATTGGCAATAAGATCATCGTAGATGAGAAAGGTAACAATGTGTTACCACTGTTGAATATTGATAAAGTTAAAACTCCGCAACAATGAGAAGAGGACAAATTTCAATCATAATAATCGGAGTATTATCACTCATCTTGGTACTAAACAGTTACTTCATTTTGGATGAAACTCAGCAGGCTATTGTGACTCAATTCGGTAAGCCGATAGGCGAGCCAAGAACTTCTCCAGGGGTGAATTTTAAGATCCCTTTTCTGCACAAAGTGCAGTTCTTTGATAAGCGATATTTGGAGTGGGATGGGGACAAGAACCAGGTTCCAACAAAGGACAAGAAATTCATATTTGTGGATACTTATGCACGATGGGAAATCACCAATCCTCTGCAGTTTTTTATCCGTCTCAGGGATGAGCGATCAGCCCAATCCAGACTAGATGATATTTTGGATGGAGAAACGAGGAACGCGATAGCTAGTCATAATCTTTTGGATGTGGTAAGATCCACCAACCGTGACCCGGAGGTCACGGAGGATTTTATGGAAGAGCTTGAGGTGCTTGAGGATATTTCTGTTGGAAGGGATAAGATTGAAGAGATAATCCTTCAGAAGGCCAACGAGAGAACTACCGATCTTGGCGTCCGAATCCTTGATTTCCGCTTTAAAAGATTGAATTATGTGGATGAGGTTAGGGACAGAGTTTATGACAGAATGATCTCTGAAAGAAATAGAATAGCAGATCAATTCCGATCAGAAGGGCAGGGCCAGGCAAGAATAATTGAGGGTAATAAAGAGCGTGATCTTGCCCAAATTCAATCGGAGGCCTTTAGACAGGCAGAAGAAATTAAGGGTAAAGCAGATGCCGAAGCGACGGATATTTATGCTTCAGCTTATAATAAGAATAGGCAGTCAATTGAACTTTATAAGTTCTTAAGAACTATGGAGAGTTTCGAAAAATCTATGGATGAAAGTACAAGTATTGTGCTTTCCACAGATTCTGAGTTTTTCAGATATTTAAGGAGACTAAATTAGTAACTACATTGATAATCAAATGGAAAGCCCTTTGGTCTTAGATCAAAGGGCTTTTTGTCGTTTGATCCAATAATATTTTAGCAGCTAGAGGTCAAATGAAACCTTAATACCTTCTATAATATTACTGATTGCTACAGAACTCAATATAAGCCCCATGACTCGACTAATAATGCTTGCCCCGGCATCACCGATTAGTCTATGAACCTTATTTGCTAATGATAAGAGGGCTAATACTATTAACAGTACACTTATAATTACCAATGAAATCTGAAATTGATCGAGGAGGCTGTTTGATGAATTCTCAGTGAGGAGGACGGCTGCAAGCATGGCTCCCGGGCTAGCAATGGATGGCATCGCTAAAGGGAAAATAGCTGTTTCTGTGGTATTGTGTATTGATTTGATCTCGGACTCAGGTTTGCTATCGCCGAAAATCATGGAAAGAGCAAATAAAAATAAAACCACACCGCCAGCAATCTGAAAAGCGGCTAAGGGAATATCAATAGCGTCAAGGATTATCTCGCCAGCGATGATGAAAAATAGTAGGACAAGTCCTGAGACCAAAACTGCTTTTAGAGCCGTAGACCTTTTTTCTTTTTCATTAAAACCTTTGGTCACAGCGATGTAGACCGGTACCGTACCAATTGGATCTATAACCGCGAACGCAAAAATGAAAATGGCGAGATAGTCAATCATTTCTCAATAAACAATTTCCTTCAACTTAGAAATCATAATAAACCAGGAAATTAAAGCGATTAGCTCTTCCTTTGGTCTTATCTATATTTCTACGATCTCCTAAAATCCACTCCAATCCGAACCTGGCACCATCGACTACTGAATAGAAGGTGTTTACCCTAAAGGAATCTCCCCATCGGAAAGCATCAGGCGGTGAGATTCTTTGTTTTTCAAGGTAAGATACACCGTATGAAAAATTGGAGAACGTCTTTTCATTCCAGGTATGCTCGTAGGTAACGAAACTACCAAAAGCGAATGGGGAAACTCCTTTTCCGGTATCGGGATTTATTATCAAATCAAACCCTTGTTGAGCCATGTCTCCAAGATATCGCGTGACTCCACGACCACCATTTACCTGGAAATACCATTTTCCCTGTGCCCAGGAATTAAGAACAGATGACATAGCCACTCCCCATCCTTGGGTAGTGAATAAATCTCCAGCATCATTCTGTCCCGAAAGAATGGTGAGTAAACCTGTTAATTCTAAGGCACCCCAATCGTAATTCTTATCAAATCTCACGGCGACATCGGGAATCAGTTGAACAGATTCAAGGGTCAAAGTATCTGGTAAGGTGATATCTGGGATGGAGTACTCCAAAGAAGCTGAGAAGTCCCAGCCTCGGAATAATTTTCGTTTTGAAAATCTGATCTGAGGTGTTCTCACACCTGAGGAGCCTGTTGGTCCATTCAGATCAACTGTTGCAGGTACATTCGTGATGTGGGAATATAGACTCCAGGTCTGACCAAAAAGGAATCTATTATACTGGCCATACGCATGTCTTATTCTAAACCCGTTCTCTCCCGCAAAATCTGTTTCCAGCCTGACGAAGACATTTCCGCTTTCTGTCTGTCGTGTTATTTCAAATCCAAAACGAGTTTGATCTAGCCCATTGAAAATATTGGGAAGCCTTCGATTTACTTCTCCGGTGGGTATATCAAATGTGATGAAGTTATTTTTATCCCTGAGGTTTCGATTGTCATAAACAGCAAGAAATCTGACGGATCCTACAATCCTCAATTGTAATTTACTATCTGGAGAGACGATGAAAATACCTCGATTTTGGGCGATATCGAGAGCAGCATCTTCAATCACTTTGGTTGAGTCACTTCTTAAGCTATCTGCTGCAATGGTTGACACAACCACCTTAACTGAGTCCTCCTGTCCATAGACTTCGTTGGTACCGAGAATACCAAAGGAAATGCACAAAAAAAGAAAGAGCGCTCTGTAAAGCGTCCCAGTCTCAAAAATCTTCATTTAATCTTTTATTTGATCGCCAAGAGATCTGTATTCACTAAAAATGGGCAATGCAGTGAAATTGTTCCTGGACAAGCATTTCGAAAATATAAATAAATAAGCCCAATCTAAATGATAGGGCCTACAAGAATATGGAATAACCTATAAAGGTTAGCTTAAATCGCCTATTCTGATCTCAATGCATTAACAGGGTTGGCTACGGCGGTTTTGATGGCTTGAAAACCAACTGTGATAAGAGTAATAAGCATTGCCCCCAGACAAGTGACAATAAAAGCGCTGAGTGGTACGTCCATTTTGTAATCAAATCCACTTAACCAGTTGGTCATTAAAAAATATGCAATGGGGGAGGCAATAAGTGAAGCGAAAAGAACTAGAATAAAGAAATCTTTTGTGAGGAGTTGCCAAAGGTTTCCTGTCGATGCACCAAGAACTTTCCGAAGCCCAATTTCCTTGGATCTTTTCTCAGCAAGAAAAGAAGCTAGCCCAAATAGTCCCAAACAGCTAATGAATATGGCAAAGGCTGATAAGAACGCACCTAATTCTCCGATCTGTTCTTGAGATTCGAATTTGGAGAAGTACTCATCTTCCATCACTTTGAAATCGGTGTAGGCCTCAGGAGCCACAGCTTTGTATGTTTCGGCAATTGTTTCGATGGCTTCTCCAAATGGAACCCCTTCCTTAATTCGTATGAATTGCCAATACAATTGACGGTCTGAAAGGAACATAATTCCGGGACTACTATCCTCAAAAGGATCACCTTTGATCAAATCTCTTACTACTCCAATGATGGTGAACTCAGGATATCCCCAAAAATCATCATCGGTGGTCACCACCTTTCCAATCGGGTCTTCTAAACCCATTCGATTCATTGCCGATTCGGTGATGATAATCCCCGCCTTATCCGTTTCCATTTCCTCAGAAAAATCTCTTCCATGAATTATTTCCCACCCAACAGCTTTCCCATATTCAGGGCTTATTCGAATTGTGTTGAATGCGATTCCTTTATCAGTTTCAGGACCTCCCCAGCCAAATCCATCATTGTTTCCAAATGTGTTGGTTAGAGGATAGTTAGATTCACCAATTTCTTCGACAACTCCGGTGTTCAGCAATTCCTGCCTCAAGGCACGAAAGTTTTCCCAGAGCTGGTCTGAATTTTTAGGCATCATGAGTAGTCCTTCCCTTTCATAACCCACAGGCCTGTTTTTCACATGCTGTATCTGTTCATAGATGACAATCGTGCCCATGATTACGATGAAGGAGATGCAAAACTGGAAAACGACGAGAACCTTACGAGGTAGTGTGGTCTGTCTTCCTGATGTAATTCCTCCCTTAAGGGATTTTATTGGGTTGAATCCAGATAGGTAAAGTGCTGGATAGCTACCTGCAAGTATCCCTGTAAGGAAAGTGAAAAGAAGTCCAGCTAACCAGAACAGGGGATTTGTCCACGGAACGGTCAAGTCCTTTGCAGCAAGATCATTGAACCAGGGTAGGAGAAGGGCTACAAGTCCAATGGAAAATAAGAAAGCAATTAAAGACACAAGAACGGATTCTGTCAAAAACTGATGCGTAAGCTGGGTCTTTAAGGAGCCCATGGTTTTTCTCACTCCAATCTCTTTTGCTCTATTTTCGGATCTGGCCGTGCTTAAGTTCATGAAATTGACACAAGCCAAAACCAAAACGGCGATACCTAGGCCAGAAAAGATCCAAATGAACCGTTGTTTATCACTAGTAACCCTTACTCCATTTTCAAATTCTGATCTTAAATGCCAGTCCTTCATTGGATGAAGGAAAAGGTTCCTTTCATGGTTTTTATCAATGTTAGCATTATATGCGTCTTCAATTATGCTGCTGGCCGATTTTAAATCCACTCCTTCTTGAAGCTGTACATAGAGTCGCATATTTTGATTGTCCCAAACCAAAAGGTCTGCCCAGCCATAGAGATAGACATCTAATGGAGCAATGAAATCCGCATCGAAAAACTCTGAGTTTCTCGGCAAGTCTTTATAAACTCCTGTGACCAATAAATCGGCTTGTTCATTGAATCTGACCTCCTGTCCTATAGGGTCACGATCTCCAAAAATCTTTTCTGATAGGCTTTGCGAAAGCATGATTGTTTTTAGCTCAGATAGGCCATCTATCGAGCCGGCAATCATGTCCAGGCTAAACATATCTGGTGCCGAGGGCTGCATATAGTACCCATTTTCTAAGAAGCTATCTTCACCTTTGGTAATTACCCTCTCCTGAACTCTGGAGTAAACCATAGCCACCTTTTCAAATTGGGCGGAATAGGTTTCTTTAATATGAGTGCCAAGCCCTGTTGGAACTGAATTGTTTACATAAATCCCGTCATCACCACCGAAGTCAGAGGTAAAGAGGACCTGAGCAATTTTGTCGTAGTTTTTATGATAGGTGTTGTAGCTAAGTTCATTGTTAACCCAAAGACCTATTAAAATGGCTACGCACATTCCAAAGGCAAGGCCTCCGATATTGATGAATGAATAGCCTTTGTTTTTGACCAGATTTCTATATCCGATTTTAAAATAGCTTTTGTACATGGCAGTAGTGGTTAAGTTTTCAAATCCTCTTATGGGTTTTACAATTCCGGGCCTGAAGAGGAGCAGGACATCCTTCATAAATTTCCAATCCGCCTTGCGCTTGCCTTCTTCTTCTTTTCGGATAAAATATTCTTCCAACAGATCTCCTTCGATATAATCATGCATCGTAGGTTGGCAGAACCACCTGAAGAAGCGCATGGCATATTTTGGAGGGAAATCCTTTGGATAACTCATCAGATCAGACCTTCGAGTTTTAAATCCAAAACAGTTTTAGGCATGGCATTCCAGAGCTGATCTCTCATGGCTTTGGAGTATGAAATTGCTTGTTTTCCAAGCGCTGTCATTTCGAAAAAGCGTTTTGGCCGGCCCGCTCTTTCTTTAGTGGGTTCACCTGCAAATGACTTTAAGTAACCCTTTTCTTCGAGTCTTTTTAAAGCTGTATGCAAGGCTCCCATACTCACAGATCGCTGCAGACGATCTTCGATTTCGTTTTTAATCGCCACACTGTATGCAGAATTATTTAAAATCCCGACGGTCAGCATGACGATTTCTTCGAACTCTCCTAACTGGAAATTTTTCATATCATTATAATAATATCTAAATGTAGAAAAATGTTTTTATCTAAATGTAGAAAAATTAAAAAATTTCTTATCCGGCTGAGTAGATCAATTACAAATACTCTCTTATTTGCGATTTTTAGCCTATTCTTCTTAAATTCTAGCAACTCAAAAATTCACCCAATGCATACCATCAAACCATCAGTTGCATTACTTTTTATCGTTTTTCTCTATTCATGCTCACAAAGTTCCGGACCGTCAGTTGCCCAGCTTCAACAGGACGTGGAGGTGATCAGAGATGTAAATGGGATTAACCACATTTTCGCGCAAAATGAAGCAGACCTTTTCTTCATGCAGGGGTATTTGGCAGCCAAGGACCGGCTGTTTCAATTCGAAATTTGGAGAAGACAGGCTACAGGAACACTTGCAGAAATTCTTGGTGAAAGAGAATTTGAAAGAGATAGGGGAGCAAGACTTTTCAAGTTTCGTGGAGACAAGGAGACAGAACTTCGTCACTATCACCCTAGAGGTGTGGAGATAGTTGATTCATTTGTTTCGGGAATAAATGCGTATATCGCCGAGGCAAATGCTAACCCCGAAAACCTGCCGATAGAGTTTGAAATGCTAGGCATTAAGCCACAACCATGGACTTGGGAGGTTGTGATTTCAAGACATCAAGGGTTACTTGAGAATGTCTCAGATGAGTTGGATATCAGCCGGGTAGTTAGTTTGATCGGTGAAGAAAAGACCAAGGAACTGTATTATTTCCATCCGAATGAACCAAGTCTAAAGCTTGACCCAGCGATACCCCAAGAATTACTATTTAAAGATATCCTTGCTCCTTATGAAGCATTTAGAACTTCGGTCAAATTCCAGCCTGAAGATTTGAAGCCAGAGTACAGAGCAGATTCTGATGATGCTGAAATAGCTTTGGCTAGCTGGGATAATGAGTTAAAAACTACCCTCGAAGCGGATGCCTTCGCGATAGGGTCCAATAATTGGGTTTTAAGTGGTGATAAAACTGAAAGTGGTTTTCCTTTTATGGCCAACGATCCCCATCGATTACAGGCTGCTCCCTCCCTTAGATATTGGGTTCATTTAAATGCGCCGGGTTGGAATGTCGTAGGAGGTGGAGAGCCGATTATTCCTGGCGTGTCAATAGGCCATAATGAATTTGGAGCCTGGGGCCTCACCATTTTTTCCACTGATAATGAGGATCTGAGAGTTTATGATATCCATCCGGATGACCCGAGGAAATATCGATTCAAGGGTGAATGGCTAGAAATGACAGCAATAAGTGACACCATAAAAGTCAAGAATGAAAAACCCAGGGTTGTTACACATTATTATACGGTTCATGGTCCTGTCACATTTATAGATGAATCTTTAGACAAAGCTGTAGCGGTTGAGTGCGCATGGTTGGAAATAGGTTCTGCCCCCTATTTGGCAAGTTTAAAAATGGATCAATCCCAGTCTTGGGAAGAATTTCGTGATGCCTGTACGTACAATAATATTCCAGCAGAAAATATGGTATGGGCGGATAAGAACGGAAATATAGGTTGGCAGGCAACCGGAATAGCACCAGTTAGAAGAGATTTTTCAGGACTGGTAGCCACAATGGGTGATGGAAATTATGAGTGGGATGGATATTTGCCCATAGAGAAGCGACCTAATGATTATAATCCAAGTTCTGGATTTATTTCCACAGCGAACCAGAACTTAGCAACAAGCAAGTACCCTTTTCCAGAAACTTTAGGCTTCGAGTGGTCTGATAGTTATCGAGGAGATCGAATCAAAGAAGTTCTTTCTCAGGATAAAAAATTTACTCTAGAGGAAATGGGAGCCTTGCAAAATGATTATCTCTCGTTACCGGCAAGGGAGTTGATTCCATTTTTAGCAGATTTAAATTGGGAAGAATCTAAATTCGACTCTTTTAAAGAGTCCTTGTTTTCCTGGGATTACATTCTAAGACCTGAATCGGTAGAAGCAGGTATTTATGTGATGTGGGAAAGAGAGCTTAGGGACATGGCATTAGAGCTCGCTGTACCAGAAGAAGTTCGAGAACTCATGGGTGCAGTCCAAATGACCAGAGTGGTTGAGTGGGTCAAAAAGCCTGAATTGATTTTCGATTCGAATGCTCAGCTTCAAAGAGATGAATGGCTTAAAAATTCATTCGAAAAGGCTATTTCAGCTTTAGAGAAAAAGCTTGGCTCGGATTCTGAAAAATGGCAATATGGACAGGAAAACTATAAACACGCTATCGTTTATCACCCTTTGGGGTTAGTAGTTTCTGAAGATTGGCAGTCGAAACTGAATGCAGGACCACTTCCAAGAGGAGGCTACAGTTTTACCCCTGGAGCCAATGCCTATGGTGATAACAATAGGACTGGAGCATCATTTAGGATTCTTGTAGATACGGAAGATTGGGAAAAGGCGCAAGGCATTAACAACCCTGGTCAATCAGGTGATTATGAGAGTCCTTTTTATAAGAATCTTTTTCCTATCTGGGCTAAGGATGAATTTGTGGGAATACCATTTTCAAAAGAATCAGTAAGGGGGATGGCGCATGAATCCCAATTTTTTAAAGCCAAGAATTGACCTGACATGTAAATCAAAAAAGGGCTCCCCCTCAGAAGCCCTTTTAAATGCCGGTTCAACTAAATTTTAGAAAAGCGTTACCCCGTATGGGTAATTATGTCATTTCAATTCGGCACTATTTCATACCGTTTTTGAAGAGATTTAGTTTACCTGTTA
>CAZLUY010000004.1:0-2009 GCA_964562785.1 uncultured Limnohabitans sp.
CTCTGCTGAAGGCAGGTGGTGACATGAGTGTGATGCAGCACATATATGTGGACCGAATTGATCTTTGCGTCTACGGAAATACTCAACCATTTCGTGTTCGGATAGTGAATCGAATCAACGATAACTTTGACTATTTCTATATCAAAAATGCTGATGCCAGCCGGGTATATGGGCTTGAGTTGGAACACCTTTTATCTCCCAATAGAATTAGTTATTTAGTGCATCAGAACACCCTGATCGAAGAGCATATTGCTGGAATTCCAGGAGAGAAATTCATGAAGGACCATATGGATCTTCACGATACCAATGCCATCCGTTTGGCAAAGGAATTTGTGAAATTTAATGAGCGCTGCTTCGTCAGGTTATTAGGTGATATGCACTCGTCAAATTTTGTGATTGACGTGACTCCTGATTTTGAGGAAACTCATTACAGGATCAGAGCAATAGATTTTGATCAGCAATCTTACGAAGGAAAGAAGTCAATATATCTCCCTCAATACTTCAAAGAAAACAATGCGCTGATTCAATTGGGCATGGAGTACATTACCCCTGAATCCATGAGACAATATCAAAAGGAGGAGCGTACACTTATTTCAAATCGAGTTAAGTCAGCAAGTGTCACAATCAGAAATATTCTGAATGCAATGGAAGGAGATACACTTTCTGTTCCAGAAAACGTGGATTCACTCAAACAAGAACTGGCAAGACATTACAAATCGGATGCTTTCTTATCCGCCAGAAATATGGGGCAGATTCTGAGAATCAGCTTAAATCAGCTTTGATTTAAAGCAGCCCTCTCAGATAGCCTCCGTAGCCACTTTTCCCTAATTTATCAGCAGCTTCTAGCAGTTCTTTTTCACCGATAAATCCATTTCTAAATGCTATTTCCTCAATACAGCCGATTTTCAAGCCTTGCCTCTCCTCGATCACTTCTACAAAAGTTGCTGCTTGAAGTAAGGACTGGTGAGTTCCCGTATCTAACCAAGCGGTTCCGCGATTGAGTATAGCCACCTGAAGGGATTTTCTCTTTAAATATTCATTATTCACATCTGTGATTTCCAACTCACCTCGTGGACTTGGCTTAATGTTTTTGGCTATTTCAACCACATCATTGTCATAAAAATAGAGACCAGGAACAGCATAATTCGACTTAGGCTCAGCTGGCTTTTCTTCGATACTTACAGCCATCTGATTATCATCAAACTCAACCACACCATATCTTTCGGGGTCAGTGACATGATAGGCAAAAACAACTCCCCCATCAGGATCCGTATTCTCAGCCAAAGTCCTTTGGAGTCCAGAACCATAGAAAATATTATGCCCAAGGATAAGGGCTACTTTATCCGAACCAATAAACTCTTCACCAATAATAAATGCCTGAGCCAAGCCATCAGGACTAGGCTGGACTGCATATTGAAAGTCACATCCTACCTGAGAACCATCACCAAGCAATTTCTGAAATGACTCAGAGTCTTCAGGAGTAGTTATGATCAGAATCTCTCGTATTCCAGCCATCATCAGCACAGAAAGCGGATAATAAATCATCGGCTTATCATAAACAGGCATCAGCTGCTTGGAAACTGCAATGGTCAAAGGGTAAAGGCGAGTGCCGGATCCCCCGGCCAAAATAATTCCTTTCATGGGTGTAAGTTCAAAACAAATCCTAGATTCGAAGATCAAAGCTATCAATTAAAGCTTATTCATAAAAGATAGCCTTCTTCTGCTTTTAAATATTAAATGTCACTTTGATGAGAAAGCTTCCCATTCTTTTAATCGCCTTCTTGCCCCTCTTCCAATTTTGCACTCCTTCGGATCCGGTGACCTTTACCGAACCAACTGGCGAAAAATACAGGTCTGAATATCATTTCACACCACCTTCTGCCTGGATGAACGATCCCAATGGCATGGTCTATTTTGATGGGGAATACCACCTATTCTATCAGCATTATCCCGATTCGACGGTGTGGGGTCCAATGCATTGGGGACATGCAGTAAGCCCGGACATGCTA
>CAZLUY010000005.1:0-3223 GCA_964562785.1 uncultured Limnohabitans sp.
TTTTTCATACGTTTAATCAGTTTAAGTTTTCGGGCATGAATAAATATAAAAGAAGATGAAAAATCAATCTTCAACGAGGTTTTTAGAATATTTTATGATAAATGGCAAGAGCCAAGGATGAGTAATCAAAGACTCTTGAGCCGCCCAATAGTCTCTTGTGGATTTTCTGAATTGAAAACAAAACTACCTGCCACCAATACGTCAGCCCCAGATTCGATGAGTTTAGGCGCATTTTGAAGATTCACTCCTCCATCAATTTCTATCATTGCCTTAGAGCCTTTTTGTGTAATCAGATTTTTAAGCTTTCTCACTTTCTGATATGTGTTTTCAATAAACTTCTGCCCACCGAAACCCGGGTTAACAGACATCACACAAACCAAATCTACATCAGCAATAATGTCTTCAAGGAGATCTACAGAAGTATGCGGGTTCAATGCAACTCCAGCTTTAGCTCCAAGCTTATGAATCGCTTGAATAGTCCTATGCAAGTGAGGACAGGCTTCGATATGAACGGTTAGGGTATCTGCTCCGGCATTTCTAAATGACTCTAGATACTGATCAGGGTTCTGAATCATTAGATGCACATCCAATGGCTTTTCAGCATGCTTATTAATTGCCTCAGTCACTGGCAGACCGAAAGAAATATTCGGAACAAAAAGTCCATCCATTATATCCACATGGATATAATCGGCTTTTGATTGATTCAACATTTCAACTGCCGCCTGAAGATTGGCAAAGTCTGCAGCCAGGATAGATGGAGCGATAATATTAAACATGCTTTAGGTTGATTTATTTTCTATGGATTTTCATTTGTCTAGGCTGAAGTCCATCAATTGCCTGTAGAATATATAGTCCCGGTGGGACATTCCTCAAACTAAGCTCATATGGAGACTTGATGGAATTTCGCTGTAAGGTTCCTTTGAGCACCTCTCGCCCACTCATATCCATTAATGCCACCTCCGTACTCAATTGGTTTCCAACCAATATGGACAATATATCTCCATCAATAGGATTTGGATAAGCCTTCCAGACAGGTTCTTCTATAGGATCTTCAGAGCTCAAGATTTCCCCAAAGTAAGCCAGATAGAAGTTTGGTATTCCAAAGCCCAAAAGGTCATCTGGATCATCAGCTTGACTCGCACTATTTTTCAGATTATCTATCAGCTCCTCTCGCTTCCATTCTGGTTTAGCCTGCATTAAGCCTGCGGCCAAAGCCGTGACCTGAGGTGAAGAAAATGAGGTTCCACTAGCAAAACCCAAAGTCCCATTGGATCTAATCAAAGCAACACCGGAAGATAAGGCGGCTAAATCCGGCTTGATTCTTCCATCAGCTGTCGGTCCTCTACTACTAGAATTAGTGACTTCTAGATTGGCATTAACACCTCCAACCGCAAGAACTTCCTCCACGTCAGCCGGTGACATTAAGCTTGTAGGAGCTGAACCGTAATTTCCTGAGCTATTGACAACCAGAATCCCCTTATCAGATGCAATCTTAGCCCCTCTTGCAATTACTGTGGTTACGCCATCCATATCTGCAGAAGTGTAATTCATCGTAGGGTCATCAAAATCAAAATATCCAACAGAGCTATGGATGATATCAGCGCCTAAGCTATCAGCATACTCAGCACCTCTTACCCAGGTATACTCTTCCACTCTGTACTCAGTATCATCATCCTCTGTAATCACAAGGATATAATCGGAGTCAGGAGCTCCGGCTTCAAGTAAATCCGGATCGTCAGCAGCTAAAAGTGAAAGAACATTTGTTCCATGCTGGTTATCCATAAATACATCTGCCATCCATGGCCTGACAAAATCACGATTCGCTATGAGCTGACCATTATCAAAAAGGTTAGCAAAAGCCGGAACAGTATTGACGGACGGAAAGCCCGCATCAAATACCGCTATCGTAATTCCATCTCCTCTGAAACCTTCCTTATGCATCAAAGGAATACCTAGCATCTCATTCTGGAAATCGTATGGCTTTTCATCCTCGTTGAGTACACGCTTATTCTCATCAGAACATGAAGTAAGGCTTACACTTGCAGAAAGCCTTTGTCTTAATCTTGCGTTCGGGTTTTGTCTGAAACCAGGAGCTATATATTCGATGGATTCAACGAAGTCAAAACCCTCAACTTCCTTGACCGCCTGATCACTTAAGACCGCGATGGAGGCATTATACCATTTGCTATTGTAAACTATGTATTCACTCAAAGCCTCCACTTCCGCAATATATTTTTCACTTACGGGAAGGTCCAAACTATCAATGGCTACTCCTTCCTTCGCCCGCCTGCTCAAGGCTTTCTGAGTTAAAAACTCTCCGGGATTGGACAGTGAAAAGCTTTCCTGAGGTTTGTATTTATAAAATACGGCATATCTATTCTGAGCACTAAGGATTCCTGTACTTAGAAAAGCTAACAACGCGATAAGAAAGATTCTAATTCCCCCCATAATCAATCAAAGACATAAAAGTAATTTCTCCGGAATTAATCAACTCATCCCCCAGACAATCATTTCTGGAGCAATAAGTTACTACCTCATAAAACTTCTCCACAAGCCCTACATTCTGCTGGTATATTTCGTATCGATTGTCCCTGAATGTAACCTTGTCATCCGCTTCATTTTGCAGAATGCGTAAGAGACCGGGTTCGGAACGATTCCCCTGCTCGAATGAAAGAGATTCTACTACTTCAAAATCATCCTGATCCTGAAGTCTGTAAATATTCGCATCCCAAACTACACCCGGATCTGGAGGAAACACCATGCTCACTATTGTCTGATTTTCCTGATTTTCTAAAAGGCTTAACTCTCTAAACTGTCTTGAGTAATTGGACTCTCGTTCCCAGGAAATTCGATCAAAGGATTTCAGGCGATCTACCACATAGACCGTTTCTCCCTCTTCATTTGTGAAAAAGGTTCTAACCTCATCACGATAAAAAAAGATAGATGTCTCAAAATCATTCTCACCAAAGTAGATGGTTTGAGTCACTTCATACTCCCAAAACAAACCTATCTGTAAAGGCATGAACTCAAAGCCAAAATCAGTCCTCGGCTCTTCGATTTCTCGTTCACAGGAAGCTATGAACACAATAAATATGGCAAGAAGTAAAGGTCTCCTCATATAACTAATTCTTCCTAAAAGTACGGTTATTTGCCCTGAAAAGTCAATTCTTTTCAAATTCATTCACTTCTCTTTCCTTATGCAAATTAGCTGACTACCTTTGGA
>CAZLUY010000006.1:0-1918 GCA_964562785.1 uncultured Limnohabitans sp.
GGGCTCCAATACATGTATTTGAAATTCGACTCACAAACTATAGTTGGTTTCATGCCATCAGGAGCAATTGCCACTTCCAGATTGATATCAAAATTTCCAGCTTTTTCGCTCTTCAGATAATCTAAAACCTCAGGGTTTTGCTCGGGTCCTTCAACCCTGAAATGCTCCAATGCCTCAACGGTTACCACCCAGGGAGAAATGGAGGATGCAAAACTTTTACCAAGGAATGGGCCCAAGGGAACATACTCCCAAGCCTGAATATCTCTAGCGGACCAATCATTGAATAGCACAAATCCGAAAATAAATTCCTCGGCATCCTGAGTAGAAACAGAATCCCCCATCTTGGTCTCTTTCCCAGTGATGAAGGCCATTTCCAATTCAAAATCCAGTCTTCGACTAGGTCCAAATTCTGGTAGCTCCATGTTAGGATCTTTGTATTGACCTTTCGGTCTGAAAATCGGAGTCCCAGATGGAATGATGGAAGAAGCTCTTCCGTGATAACCTACAGGAATATGCCTCCAATTTGGGAGAAGAGCATTTTCTGGGTCACGGAACATCTTACCGACATTGGTCGCATGTTCAATGCTACTGTAAAAATCAGTGTAGTCTCTGACCTTAACCGGCATTAGCATTTCAGCCTCATTGCGATTGACCATGACCTTACCTCTGATTGAATGATCTCTAAGCGTACCATTATCTGCCAGAAGCAGCTCCTGTACTTTTTCTCTTACTTTTCCGGTCTTCGTTTTCCCGAGTGCAATAAAATCATTCAAAGTCTCACTCAAGAAAATGCCCTCTGGAAGGAACATGTCCGAAAAGAATCCCTCCTGATCAAGAACACTTAAATCAACAATCTTCACCCCAATGGCTATTCCTACCCTAGGAGATAATCGCTTATTCTTGAAAATGCCAAAAGGAAGATTGTAAATGGTGAAATCAGAGTCTTCTCTGACTTCCACCCAGGTTTCTAAAAGTGAGGTTGGCTTGTCGCTCATTATAAAAGATTTTAGACTGGCAAAGTTAGAAAAGCAAAGGAATACGAAAGCAATAAATGAAAAGTTAATTTTCATTTTGACCACTCATACCAATGCAAAATTGCTTACGGAAATGAAAACGACAAAAGGAGACTGAATTGTTCATGGATTCATTATCTTCCCTTAAAAACCAATCAATCTTTTATGAAACCCAATTTCAAATCTGTCCTCGTTGTATTGCTTTGCCTTTTAGCAAGCACAACAATAGCTCAGGAAAAGTCTCTGATCGATCAGCTTGAAGAAGTTGCCATTGTGGATCAAAAAATCATGATGCCAATGCGAGATGGTGTAAGGCTAGCAACTGACATTTACCGACCTAAAGAAGAAGGCAAATACCCCATTGTTTTCAGTAGGACACCTTACAATTTTAATACTTGGGGAAATGGTCAAATGAACACCCGGACCATGCAAAGAGCTTTGGAATGGGTGAAAAAGGGCTATGCCTATGTGGTTCAAAACGAAAGAGGTAGATATTTCTCCGAAGGCGAATGGGACATTCTGGGTGTACCCCTCACAGATGGATACGATGCCGTGGATTGGATGATCAAGCAGCCCTGGTCGAACGGCAAGGTTGGAACTCTTGGTTGTTCATCTACAGCTGAATGGCAAATGGCAGTAGCTTCTCTAGATCATCCAGCTCTCGCTGCATTAGTCCCTCAGGGATTCGGTGCTGGTGTAGGTAGAATTGGAGACTTCTATGAGCAAGGAAATTGGTATCGCGGTGGAGCGGGTCAAATGCTTTTCACCAATTGGCTCTATAGTGTTCAGCACGATCCAATGAGACCACGTTTACCAGAAGGAATTGGTCAGGAAGATCTGTTAAGACTTCAGAGGTTTTATGACATGTCGCCAGAATACCCTCGAATCGATTCCAAGGCTGCACT
>CAZLUY010000007.1:0-6203 GCA_964562785.1 uncultured Limnohabitans sp.
GATTCACAACCCGTAACTGAATTACGAATTACGAAGTCATAAGTACCTGCAATCAATGCTCCAAAGACATTTGAACTCTGGAAAGTAGCTCCTCCATCTATACTGTACTCATAATCGTTAGCCTCCACAGGATCCAGTGGAATCAATGTGATTAATCCATCATTTCCTCCAAAACAACTCACATTCGCGACATCAACTGCATCTATTACAGGACTTGGTCTAATGGCGACCTCAGTGACCAAAGGATCTGTAGAACAAAGATTATCTCCGCCAATAAATAGACTGAATTCGTAAGGAGTCGTGCGTTCAGGTAGACCTACAATTTCTAATTCTCCATTTGTAGGATCAATTGTATAGGTAACTCCATTGGATGTACCATTAGTAAGAGTATTTCCATTTTCATCTTCCCAGGTATAGGTAAGGTTTGTTGCATTACTAAGCTCAATAACTTGAGGAGTTAGAAGTGCTGATTCGCCTGGACAGACCAAATCATCATTAATATCAAAAGTTGGAATCGGAATAGCCGCAAATGGAAGGCTAGCCAAAGGAACCTGGCAACTATTCTGATCGATTGCTACGATATCATAGCTCGCTGCAGGTGGTACATCAGAAATTATGAATACACCTGAGTTTTCAGAGAAATTGAAATTAGATAAAGGCTGTCCATTTAATGTCAGCGTGTATCCTGGCACTCCACCAGAGACCTCAACCACAATTTCCCCATTGTCAATACCACAAGTAGGAAGGGTGGAATCAACTAGATTAGCAGATAAGGCTGTAGCTGGGCCAGCAATCACTTCAGTAATCTGACCGATACAATTTGTCCCAGCATTCACATCAACTGTATAGGTTCCAGGAAGTAGCCCCGAGAAGATATTGGAAGTTTGGAACGGACCACCATTTAAGCTGAATTCATAACTCCCGAATCCACCAGTTGGGTTAACTGTAATCGATCCAGTTGACTGTCTACACAGGTCATCTACATGACTCGAGCTAATGCTCAAAGGTGGTACAATAAGAGCCTGAACTCTTTTCAGGTTTCCAGGAGGAGTGGCACAAAGGTTTTGAGATGCATCAGCCGCCACCTCAACAAAAAATTCAAATGCAGTTCCCGTTTGCTGAAGGCCATCAATGGTTACGACTCCATTAGCATCAATTGAATAAGTGACCCCATTTGGATCAGTCAAACCATCTGTAATCTGGGTTCCCGGTGTTTTGTTGATGTCTTTCCACCAAAGGAAAGATGGGTTATTGGCATCCGTGGGGTCTTCTAATTCAGGCACAAATTGAACTGGAGATCCTTCACAGACTTGTTGGTCATCCACATCAACATTAACCGGTGTCCCTCTAACATCAATCACGTCAAAGGAGAAAGAATCCTCACAAATGTTATTTGTAACTGGATTTGAGATGATCAACGTATATGTACCAAGGTTAACTCCAGTTACACCTACAGTAGCCTGGATATATCCATTAACCGTGGTTTCAGTAACGGAATAATTACTCGGATCAAGAACATTGCCCGAAGCATCTTCCCATCTGAAAACATATCCTGGTACAAGGTCATTCAAAACAGCCCCAGTGATAGATCCATCATTCTGTCCATTACAGGTTGGGCCGATGATGGCACCAGAACTGTCAATGGAAGGATAAGGGTTAACAGTAACTGTTACAGTTTTAGGATCAGAAGTCAATCCATAGTTGTCAATTACTGTATAGTAAATTGTGTGTGTACCTCTAAAACCAGGATCAGGTGTAAAAAGAATTTCAGCCTCGTCTCGCTCATCATCAAAATTCTGATCATTCAATTCCCCAAGAATTGATTCAAAAGTACCTACGCCAGGAACTGTGATCGTTTTATTTGCCGGATTACACTTGTCCACACAAACTCCGGAAAGACCGCAATTGCCAACAGCAGGATCTCCAGCTGGATTAGATGAATTATCAGGTGGGCCTGGGTTTGTATCATAAAGCTGCAAACACCGGATAAATTGATTCGCCGCTGGGAGACTAACGGCAAAATCAAAAGTCAAATCTTCTGCAAAACAAACAGTCTCATCTAAGTTTGGCGGATCTGGTCTTAAGACATCATTGATTTCTGATACCTCTACCGTCACATTTCTAATTTCATGTACACTTCTCAGCTGACCTCCAGTTGCTGCAGCAAATCCTACCTTTAAGTTTTGTGGAGAAGTGTAGGGATAGGGAACATTATTAAAAATATTTACCACCTGCTGACCTGATGCGGTTGTCACCAATACATCCATAGTAATGGTGTAAGTACCAGTGCCCGTTGGTCTCAAATCAATGAAAACCTTTCTATACCCATCTACGCTACAGTCGGTTACCCTTTGAAGAGCACCGACAGTGAAACGTTGGGAGTTTGGCAGGAAGAATCCAGGATTCAAAACATCAAATGGAGCTCCATCTGATGGGTCATTATATAGAATCTTCCCGTCAATAAATGGATAGCTCAAATAAGTTGGTGGATCAGGGAATGATGTCGGGAATCCTGACCCAGTTCCTGTCATACCGTTATCCCTTTGGGTATCAGCAGCTACTACAGGTCCTCGGATAGCAATGGAATTAGGATACCTTGGGAAAAAGGCTGGAGATAAACCTGAACCATAAGAAAAAGGTGCTTCAAAACCACCAAGTTTTCCTTCGTACTGATTACCCCAGTTCCCTCTTTCATCGAGGCCAATACCCATATAGGCCCCCTTCAATCCATAACCTCCAGCAAAACTACCACTACTATATCTCAGAGGTGAATAACCTAAAGATCCTCCCAAACCACCAATTTCAAATTCATTCGGGTTAGAAGGAGGGATATTATCATTTGGTCCAATTGTTCCATCAAAAAGGAAAAAACTAAAACCATCACCAGGCCCGTCTATTGGGTCAAAGGGATCATAGGCGAAATATTCAAAAGATGTCTTTATACCATAAGCAGAGGAGAATGGAAGGTCTACAAAGACCCAGCCCCTTTGGTTAGGATCATTTGAAGTAAGACGCAATACCCCGTTGTTATTTGGGTCAATATTTCCTGAAGTAAGGAAGGCGGCTGCAGGTGAACCATCAAAGATAGTGTTGGCTCTGGTAGTGCTTCCTGTAAATGGCTCACAATACGGAAAACCATCTCTGGGAATAACCACTTGGGCACGGCTAGTTTCCGCTATTACGCTCGCAAGCAATAAAACGACCCAAAAGAGATATCTGCCTGTAAATTTTCTAACCATTACCAAGGATCACATCCTCAACCTCAAAGGTACTAAAATCCCAATGTTCGGATATGACAACTATTTGAATTAAAAGCTTTTGAAACTACTAGGGCTTAGGATCGGACGAGCAATCAATATGGTCTCAAAACAACCCAAAAAAACCTGTTTTAAGGGTCTTGCCTTAAAGTTCAATAACTATACCAAATTCAATTAATATTATCTAAATGTCCAGAATCACCTGATTCCTCACTAAATCTTCGAATTCCTCCCTTTTTCGAATCAAATGCGCTTTACCTCCTGAAATCAATAATTCTGCAGGTCTCAGCCTTGAATTGTAGTTGGAAGCCATAGAGAATGAGTAGGCGCCGGCATTCTTGAATGCTAGAATATCTCCCTCATTTACGAGGTTTAATTCACGTGACTTCGCCAAGGTATCCGTCTCACAGATATAGCCTACCACATCATATACTTTCTTTTCATCAGTCTTTGATGATAGGTTTAGTACCTCATGATATGAGTCGTAGAACATCGGGCGAATAAGGTGATTAAGCCCGGAATTCACGCCTACGAAAGTCACTTTAGGGGTCTCCTTTACCACATTTACTTTCACAAGAAGATATCCTGCTTCACTCACAAGGAATTTTCCTGGTTCCAGCCAAAGCTCAAGTTGAGATCCTCTCTTCTCGCAGTAAGCATTAAATGCTTTAGCCACCTCAACCCCCACTCGTTCCATATCTGTGGAAGGATCATCTTCCTTGTAAGCGACTTTAAACCCACCACCAAAGTCCATAAACGTCAGGTCAGGGAAATGGTCTCCAATCTCAAACAATCCATTTGCTCCTCTGAGAAAAACCTCAGCATCAAGTATATCAGACCCCGTATGAATATGCAGTCCATTAACCAGCAGGCCATATTTTTCTACCACTTCCAAAATCTCTGGGAGTTGCAAAGCTGAAATACCAAACTTACTGTGGATATGCCCTACGGAAATTTTTGAATTTCCCCCAGCCATAATCTGAGGATTAACGCGGATAGCTACAGGAACAGAATTCCCATAGGCCTGACCAAATTTTTCGAGCATAGGAAGGTTGTCTAGGTTGATCATAACCCCGATCTCTACCGCTTCCTGGATTTCCTCAAAACCAACACCACTGGGGGTATACATGATCTCACCAGCCTCGTAGCCCGCAAGCAAGCACAACTTTACCTCCTCAAGAGAAACAGCATCCACCCCAACTCCATTGGATTTCATAAGCCTCAAAATGGAAATGTTAGTCAAGGCCTTCACAGCATATTTTAATCGCAATGGGGCACTTGAAAAACCCTTTTTCAACTTCTGAATCTGCTCTACAATTTTATCTCCATCATAGACGTAAAGTGGATCCCCGAATTCCCGGGTCAGACTTTGCAATTCAACTCCCTGAATTTCCATTGTTTAAACTCAAAATTTTAGCCTGCAAATATAGAGATTAAAGCCCTGTGAGTGATCATAAAACAGGCGACAATCATCAAAAAATGAATGAAAAAGCAGCTTTTTGGGATTTGGAGGGATGCTTTTTATGTTGTGTATGGGTTAAAGATTGTTAAGCTATCCGTCGCACGTAACAAAGCCTATAAATTTGTATGATGTCCAAAGCGAATATATCCCTAATAATTGTTCTTATGTCCCTGGCCAGCTTTGGCCTGATGGGCTTCCAATATTATTGGGTGAGAAACGCTATTAATATTAACGCCGAGCGATTTGATCAAAATGTTCTGACGGCTTTGACGAACACTGTGGATGCCCTTGAAAAAGGGGAAACCAGTATTGTTGTTCTTAGCACATTACTTGAGGACAGTGATCTTCAGGATTCACTTTTTGAGCCAATTGATCCTATCGTTTTGAATTACCGACAGAGGCAAGTGGTGTCCAATAGGGCATCCTTAATGGATTCCATGCAATTGGACCTTGGACCTCAATTGAGCCCAACCTTTAAAAGACTGCTTCAATCACGAGGGTATGGAGATATCGACGTCTTCAATGAACTTCAGGACTTCTTCACATATATGACTCCCGAAGTAGCTTCTGGTATTTTCACCCCTGATGAGATGGCCATTCTGCTACAGGAAAAGGAGCGACAGCTAGAATACCTTTCTAAGCTGGAAGAGCAGCGTAAACAAAATCCTGAAGACTGGAATTTACAGCCTGAACTGGTATCTGAGGTGAAAATCTCTTCCGATGCCATGGATAAAATCAGGAAGGCGAATCTAAAAATTGACTTCCTGAATACCGCATGGGAAGAAATAATTGCTGGACAAAAAGCTGTTCTTGAGAGGATAGACACTGAGGAGCTTCAAAAGCAGTTTCAAAAGGAACTGTACCAAAAAGGAATTAATGAGGATTTCGAATTAGCCATTATCAATTTCGAAGGGAATGTTTATCCTTTAAATGAAATTATGGATAGTTCTAGTTTTATGCAGGAAGGCGTACAGGCCAAGCTTTTTCCCAGTGATATCATTCCTAAAGACAATTTCCTGAAGGTCTATTTCCCAGAAAAAAACTACCATGTTCTTCGCCAGGTATGGTTGCCAATTGGCTCCTCTGTACTATTTATTGGAGTGATCATTTTCTGCTTTGTTTATGCGATACGGGTGATTTTGAAACAGAAAGCCTTGTCTCAGATCAAAAATGATTTCATCAATAATATGACTCACGAGTTCAAAACTCCTTTGGCTACTGTGAGTCTGGCCGTTGAGGCATTGCAGGATCCGGATTTATCCTCCCAAAGCAAGTTCAGGAAGAGATATCTGGGAGTGATTAAGGATGAAAACAAACGCCTTGTGTCCCAGGTAGAGAATGTCCTTCAGGCTGCAGCTTTAGACAAAAATGATTTCAAGCTTAAGCTGGAAATGGTGAATATCCCTGACTTGATTGAGGATTCTCTTCATCATATCAGTCTTCAGCTTGAGCAGAAAGGTGGTCAGGCCAAATTCATCAATGAA
>CAZLUY010000008.1:0-2952 GCA_964562785.1 uncultured Limnohabitans sp.
TTTGATGGTGATGCCATGAAATATGATGGCTTCAATGAAGAGAAGCTAAAGAGCATTTTCACTGAACTTGAATTTAGAACCTTAGCCTCTAGAATATTTAAGGGGGATAGTTCCAAGCCTTCCATTAAGCAAAACGAACAGTTAGGGTTGTTTGGAGGAAATGAGCAGGCTAGCTCCAAAGCACCTGTTTCTACGGAAGAAGCTTCAATCGAGGAAGTTCCTACTAATCCGTATGAAAGAGAGATTACCGGGAACATTCTGAATTCTGGAATTCAGTATCATAAAATCAAAGGCACAGAGTCTATTCTTGAATTGCTCAAATACTTGAAGCTGCAGAAAAGACTGTGTTTTGACACGGAAACAACTGCCTTGAACCCTATGGAAGCAGAATTGGTTGGGGTGGCTTTTTCCTACGTTGAAGGGGAGGCATATTATCTGCCATTCCCAGCGGATAGAGAGGAGGCATTGGACATTCTTGAATTGCTCAAGCCGATTTTTGAGGATGAGGGAATTGTCAAGGTTGGGCAGAATATCAAATACGATATACTGGTATTAAAGAATTATGGCATCCAAGTAAAAGGTACTCTGTATGATACCATGCTAGCTCACTACCTCATCGAACCTGAAGGTAAACATTCCATGGATTGGCTTGCTCAGCAGTACCTCAATTACAAAACGGTTTCAATTGAAAGTCTGATTGGGAAGAAGGGAAAAAATCAGGGCAATATGCGTGATGTAGATGAAGATAAGGTGACTCCTTACGCTTCAGAGGATGCTGATATTACCTTGAAGCTTAAAGGTATTTTTGATCCTCTACTTAAAGAGAATAAGCTTGAATCTCTTTTCTATGATGTTGAGACGCCATTGATCAGAGTATTGGCGGGGATGGAATTTGAAGGTGTAAAAATTGATACCGAAGCGCTTGCTGAGCTTTCCAAGGAGCTTGAAAGAGACAGCCTGGAAATCGAAAAAAGGGTCTATGAGATTGCAGGGGTAAGATTCAATTTGGCATCTCCGAAACAACTTGGAGAGGTTTTGTTCGACAAGCTTCAGCTTGATCCGAAGGCCAAGAAAACCAAGACGGGTCAATATGCTACTGGTGAGGAAGTATTGAGTAAGCTTGCCAATGAACATGAAATCGCCAGAGCTATTTTGGATTACAGGCAAATGGTGAAATTGAAGTCCACCTACGTCGATGCCTTACCACAACTGATTAATTCAAAAACAGGAAGGATTCATACGACCTACAATCAATTTGTTGCTGCTACGGGAAGGCTTTCTTCTGTGAACCCAAATCTTCAGAATATTCCTATCAGGACAGAAAGAGGAAGGGAGATCAGGAAGGCTTTCGTTCCAAAGGATGAGAGCCATGTCCTTCTGGCAGCAGATTACTCCCAAATAGAATTAAGGCTGATGGCAGCTTTTGCTGAAGATGAATCCATGCTGGAAGCCTTTAAAAATGGGCGTGACATTCATGCTACCACAGCAGCGAAAATCTTTAAAGTACCACTAGAAGAGGTTACTTCTGACATGAGGAGAAAGGCCAAAACAGCCAATTTTGGTATAATTTATGGAATTTCTGCCTTTGGCTTGTCTCAGCGTTTGAGTATTCCCAGAGGTGAAGCAAAGGAAATCATTGATTCTTACTTCAGGGAATTTCCTGCAGTAAAAGAATACATGGATGGGGCTATAGAAAAGGCTCGAAAAGATGAATATGTAGAGACGATCCTTGGAAGAAGAAGATATCTCCGAGATATAAATAGTAGGAATGCTACGATGAGGGGTTTCGCAGAAAGAAACGCGATCAATGCGCCAATACAAGGTTCTGCAGCGGATCTCATCAAAGTGGCTATGATACAGGTTTTTGACTGGATGAAAGCAGAAAACCTCAAATCCAGAATGCTTTTGCAGGTCCATGATGAATTAGTTTTTGATGCGCATAAGGATGAACTAGAACTTTTGAAAAAAGAAGTTCCAAAGCTGATGGCGAATGCAATAAAGTTGAAGGTTCCTGTAGAAGTAGAGGTTGGAACTGGTAAAGATTGGCTTGAAGCACATTAATTCATGGCCAAAGTAAAAACCTCATTTTTCTGTCAAAACTGTGGAGCTCAAAGCCCAAAGTGGCTTGGTAAATGTCCTGCATGTGGGGAGTGGAATACCTATGTGGAGGAAGTTATCCAGAAGGAGACAACAGGAAAAGGAACCTGGAAATCTCCGGGATCAGCAGATACCAGAACCAACAGCCCAAAGAAGATCCAGGAAGTCGAATTTTCCGAGCAACCAAGATGGAATACGGGCGATAGTGAATTGAATAGGGTCTTGGGGGGAGGAATTGTGCCTGGTTCTTTGGTATTGATTGGCGGAGAGCCTGGAATTGGCAAATCCACCCTTATGCTTCAAATAGCCCTTTCTATTGGCCCCAAAAAGGTGCTTTATGTATCTGGTGAGGAAAGCGAAGCGCAGATAAAAATGCGAGCGGATCGAATGGATACAGAGAATCCCGACTGCTATGTCTTATCTGAAACTAACACCCAAAAGATTTTTCAACAGGTCGAGGCATTGAAGCCAGATTTTTTGGTGATCGATTCCATTCAAACTCTGAATTCCCAACATGTGGAATCTGCTGCGGGCTCAGTATCACAAGTCCGTGAGTGTACCGCTGAGCTCATGAAGTTTGCCAAAGAAACCGGGACTCCGGTCTTTCTTATTGGTCACATTACGAAGGATGGGTCAATTGCCGGACCAAAGGTTTTGGAACATATGGTAGACACGGTTTTACAATTTGAAGGAGACCGACATTTGACCTATAGGATCCTACGAACATCAAAAAATCGATTTGGCTCTACTCATGAGCTAGGCATCTATGAAATGAGAACCAGTGGTTTGAGAACAGTCACGAACCCATCTGAAATTTTACTTACCCAGCGGGAAGAGGAGTTGAATGGAGTTGCC
>CAZLUY010000009.1:0-11163 GCA_964562785.1 uncultured Limnohabitans sp.
AAGAAACCCGAACTATTTTTGGAAAGGTTTTCTTGGCAGCTGATCCATTTTATATCATTAATGTTTTCCGGTTTAATGAAGACGGTAAAATCGTTGAAATATGGAATCATCGTCATGATATCGATACTCCACAGACTTTAAAGTTCACCGCTCAAGGGTTACTGATTGGTTTACTCATCACCTTGATTCCTACGGTTATTGCTATTAGATTAAAAAAGAAACTGAAGGCAATGCAAGTTTAGATCACTCTGCATAAGCCTTTGGATAATGATTGCCATTTAACCCAAAGATTATGAAAAGCTCATTTTTTTGTATCATTTTTTTTCTAGGATTTACTTTTGACTCCTATTGTCAGGATTCCTTTACAGAAACAGAGAAGGAGGAATTTGAAAAAATAGCCCACACCTTTCAGGCGAAGTATATGGATGGTGGAGAAAATTGTGATTATCTCTTAAAGGTAATCGACGAGGATGTCGTTTTATCCGAAATTCAATTCACAAAAGAATTGACTATGACTCAGGAAATGCTCGTCCAGTTTTGTCCTCATTTGCCTAAGAAAGAAGTAGTTAGTACGGTATCTGAACAGAGACTTTTAACCACGGATCTGGCCTTTGACTATGTGAGTCAGCTTTACTTGAGAAAAAGCCTTGGAGATACCGTCAGGGAAACTTCAGCCAGAATTTGGAAAAAGAAGGATGGAGTTTGGAAAATTATCCAGCTCAATAATTCCCTGAATAAAGCTTGTGATTAGTCGATTTATTGAGCTTATCAGTAAAGCGTATAATTCAAAAATCCATGAAAACAAAAAAAACGCAATCCGAAATGGATTGCGTTTATATCTATTTACAGTTACGAATTACTTATTCGCTTCTGCTTGCATTCTTTGCTTATAGGCAGCTTTGATTACCTGATCTCTTCTTTTCACGGAAGGCTTAGTGAATGCCTGACGAGCTCTCAGTTCTCTGATTGCACCAGTTTTGTCAAACTTCTTTTTGAAACGCTTAAGCGCTTTCTCGATTGATTCGTTTTCTTTTACGTTTACTACTATCATATGTGGACACCTCCTTTCGCGGATGCAAAGATAGGTAAAAGAAATTTGATAAAAGAGCTATTCAAATTAATAATTAGGAATTCAAGACTGAAATAAACATTAAACAGTAGTTAGTTGAAAAATTGTACATTGAAATAATCATCACTCATATAAAAATGAGGTTATGCGTTTTTTTCGAATAGGGAGAAGAAAAATTATTATGAAAGACGATACCAAGAAATATTTCAAATATGCTTTTGGGGAAATAGTTCTTATCGTTCTCGGTATTTTGATAGCGCTTCAGATCAATAATTTTAATGAAAGTCTAAAAAACCAAGAAAAAGAAAACGTCCTTCTCAAACAACTTCGGCAAGAATTCTCAAATGATCTAAAACAGCTCAATGACAAAAACACTCAACGAAATAACATTATCTACTCGTGCAAAAGATTGCTTGAATATGCTGATAACGACGTAGCGGATAATCCTGATTCGATTATTCTCTTCTTACAGCGCAGCATATTTATGCCAACCTTCAATTCCAATTCTGAGAACTTTTTTGAATCACGGGATATAAGCCTTTTACAAAACGATTCTTTGAGATCACTATTAGCTGATTGGCCTACTCAGGTGAAGCAGCTTTTGGAGGAAGAAAAGCAATGGGTTGATTATAGAGACCAAAACTACCTTCCTTTTCTTACTGAGAATTTTCAAGCCAGGAATGTCTACAATGGAATCCAGGAAGATCTTGAGATGATGGAACTTGTATTTCTTGATAAATCCAGGTCTTTTGATAATAGGATCAACGGATCAAAGGTTATAGAGGATCCAAATCTCCTTTTAGAAAATAAGGACCTCGAGGACCACCTCGCCTTCGCCATAATGATTCAAGGGATAAATAATATTCAGGCAAGTACACTTTCACAGCATATCGAGAAAATTCTTGAGCAGATTGAGAACTGAATAGAGAGCACCTATAATCCAATTTCAATCTTTATACAAACCAACCGCCTTCTTCAACAAGTCCAAACGTACTTGACCACTATTGGATCTTCGGTATGCAGCTTTGGTCTTATAAACTACGACCGTGTTAATCTTTGGAAAAACCGCAATGGCCTGTCCCATAGCTCCTGATGCTATATAGGCTCCTTCGAATTTAGGGTCATCCATGTCTTCATATAACCACCACATATATCCATAGCCAAAGTTGGTTCCGGAATCTCTGAAGCCTGGAACGTTTGCATTCACCTCTTTGTATGAGGTTCTACTTTTGATCATTTCGTTCACCCAATTCTCAGAGATCAATTGTTGGTCATTCCACTTTCCTTTATTGAGCATCAATAAGCCAATCCGTGCCATATCTCGGGTAGAAAACCATATAGGGTAGGCAAGGTATTTTGAGATTGAGGTATCACCTTCTTTCACCTGAAGGCTTCTATCCCAGTCTTGCATTTGAAGAGGCTCCGCTAATTGAGCTTGAACTTCATCGTAGATATCCTTCCCTGTTTCTTGTTCAAAGACATAACCGGCCACGTTAAAATCCCAGTTGCTATACAGCCAATAATCACCTGGATCAACAGATCCTCGTTCTGGAGCGTATTGCTGCATCCCTCCTGGATAACCTTCCGGATGGTAAACACCGGACCTGGCAGAAATCAAGTCTTGGACGGTTGCAGCCTTTTCTCTTGGTAGAATTCCTTCCACATCATCTATTCCCAAGTCCTCAATAGTCTTGTCAAGATTGATAGTCCCGTCTTCCACGTATTTGCCGTAGAGCATAGCGAGTATACTTTTTCGGCATGAGGCGATATAACTGTTTTCCTGGGTATCCCCATACTCTGCGATGATCTTACCATTTTGGATAATCATCATTCCTGTAACCACGCTGCTGTCTCGGACAAAGTAGAAAAACTCTCGGCCTTTATCGGTTTGAATATTCCACCCTTCTCTCTTTTCATCATATTCCCAATTCTTATCAGGAAAAACCTGAGCACTGACAAATCCTGTGTACAAAAGACCTAATAGTAGTAGAGCAATATTTTTCATAATTCTGAAAAGGAAGTGGTTAGGTTCTTTAATTTAACCAATGCTCAAGTATTTATAAAGGAAGGAGATCATGAAGACCCCCGGCTATCCTTGTTTGAAATAGTATCTTCGAAAAATAAGAACCGAATTCTGCAGGGAGGTCGTAATCCCGATAACCATCGGGAATACCGGGGTTTTGCCCCCCAACCTGGCTCCTCAGAATATTGATTCACTAAATCAATATTTGTCTTCGGCCCTATCAAGGTAAAAGCACAGAAAAACGGCCTGAAGAAATCATCAGGCCTTTTTCTATTTTCTAAACCAACTATTCGGATTTCAAACTATGCAAAGGGTTCCGCATGGTGGCACTAATCACATGATAGCTTATGGTGACCATTGTAATGAATAGTGTTCCCAATCCAGCAAAGGCAAATACAGACCAATGGATCTCCGTGCGATATTGGAATCCACCCAACCAATCAGACAAGAGATAAAAGGCAATAGGAGCAGCAATAAGGAATGAAATTCCTACCAAGGCCACAAAGCCTTTCACTAGCATCCCCCAAAGACCCAATACAGAAGCTCCAAGTACTTTCCTAACTCCAATTTCCTTCGTTCGCTGCTCTGCCACGAAGGAAGCCATACCGAAAATCCCAAGGCAACTGATGATAATGGCTAGCACAGAGAATATCCCAGCAAGTTTTCCAATTTTCTCCTCAGCAGCGAATTTCTGCGCATGCATCTGATCGGTAAACATATAGTCAAATGGACTGGAAGGAACATGCTTGTTCATCACTTCCTCAATAGCTGCCAATGATGAGGAAACACTTTTTTCGGGGTTCAACTTGATCGTCATGCAATTCATATCCGACGTGCTCATATTGAAAGCCATAGGGTTGACCTCATCAAAAGGAGATTCCACCAACAAATTCTCTATTACTCCTACAATCTCATAGCTTCTATCCTGATTTCCACCTTCCATTTTGACTAGCTTGCCAATTGGATTATCCATTCCCATCTCTTCTGCAGCCTTCTTATTTATTATGATGGATTCCGTATCGGTTTTAAGATCTCTGGAAAAATCTCTGCCTTCAGTAATCTGCCATCCTACCGTTTGCCCATACTCCGGTGTGACTCCGATCCAACCAAAACTAGGATTCCTATCCGGGCTTTTCCCTTCCCATGAAAGCTTAATTCCCCTTGAGAAAAGAGCTACTAGCGGGCTAGTGGATTCGGACATCTCTACAATAGCATCCTTACTCTTTAGCTCATTTCTAAGAATATCAAACTTACCTTTAAAGCCTGCCGAGTTACTCCAAAGCATGATGGTTCCATCTACATCATAACCCATCGGCCTATCCTTGGCATGGTTTATTTGCCTGACAACCAAGGTCGTCCCAATAATCAATACAATAGATGCAGCAAACTGAAAAACTACCAGAACTCTTCTAAACTGCAGCGCAGAAGACGCAGCTTTAAATGTTCCTTTCAGAACCACAATGGGTTTAAAAGACGACAAATACAAAGCAGGATAGCTACCCGCTATCAAAGCGGTAATCAAGATGCAGCCCAGACTAATCCCCCAGAAATACAGATTCCCAAATGGAATAAAGAGCTCTTTATCCACAAGCTGATTAAAGGAAGGCATAGCTATCCAAACAGCAGCTACCGCAAGAACAAATGACAGCATCACTACAAGGAATGACTCGGTAAGAAATTGGGTGATCAATTGACCTCTAATCGAACCGATGGCTTTTCTGATCCCTACCTCTTTGGTCCTCTTTTCAGACTGAGCAGTGCTCAGGTTCATGAAATTGATGCAGGCAAGGATCAAAACCAGAAGACCAATGGTTCCAAAGAGCACCACCATCTGCATCATTCCACCCTCCTGAACTCCATTGGTCCATGAAGATTTCAAATGCCAATCACCCATAGGGTGAAGAAAGAGTTCTGGGTTCTGTGACTTCTGTGCTTCATCCACGTTATTGTATTTTACTCGCTTAACCTTGTCGCTAAGCTCTGCCATATCGGTTAGATCGCTGACTAGTCCATAGATCTGAAAAGAGCCATTCCCCCAATCATTTGTCTCGGCAGAGTATCTTACCCACTCCTGGGTACTCTCCCAAAGTTTCCAGGGAGCAATCCAAGAAAGTCCATAGAAGGTCGAATTTCTAGGGAAATCCTTATAAACCCCTGTCACCATCACGCTCATTTCATTATCTATCTTTAGCGACTTTCCCATGGGGTCATAGTCCCCAAAAAGATTCTCCGCAAGAGATTCCGAAATAATAATGGAGGCAGGATCCTGCAGCGATTCTTGTCCCCCTTTTAACATTTCGATGGAAAACATATCGATAACCTCTGGCCCCATAAAATTTCCATCGGAGGTAAGCTTATCATCTTCAGAGGAAATAATTAGACTTTGTTCCCAGAAAGCGAGAATTATGCTTTCGAAATCATCGCCGTACTCAAGCTCCAATTGTGACTTAAGTGGGATAGGTAATCCTCTTGCAGTGCTTATCTGATCATCATTTGTCACATGTTCCATAACCTGAGCGATTCTGTCCTTATTCTCATGATACTCATCATAAGACAGCTCGTCATAGACCCAGATTCCGATCAGCATGGTCACTGCCATACCCACGGCCAGGCCGGAAATATTGATAAATGAATAGGTTTTGTTTCTAAGGATATTTCTATATCCAACTTTAAAATAACTTCTGTACATCATGGTATTAGGGCTGGTAAAATAGCTGGCATTCTTCAGTGCAAATGGTCGCAGATAATTGATTACCTGATACCAATAGTTGAGTTTGGCTTTGAAAGAGGATTTCTCCTCCATCGTGTCGTAAAACTTCTCCTCAAGATCTCCCTCCACTTCTTCGAGAAGGTCTTCTTTTAAGAAGAGTTGCAACAGCCATTGAGCCAAGCCGGGTGGTTTAGTTTTCATGGTTCGAATTCTTATCCGGAAAATGAAAGAGCAGGGAATTGACTCCAAAGAGAGAATCTCAAATCTTTAGCCTCTTGCAAAGCCAATTGTCCGCTTGCAGTGATGGTGTAGATTCTTTTTCTCCGCCCCCCGCGACTGGCGCTTGGACTTCCCATTTCTGAGGTCAAAAAGCCCTTTTTCAATAGGCGATCCAGAGTAGAGTGAACAGATCCTATGGAAACAGATCGTCCTGTTTGGGCTTTGAATTCATCGGCAACCTTCAAGGCATATGCCTCTTCGCCAAGAATACCGACTAACAAAAGGATGACCTCTTCAAATTCGCCTAACCGAGTTTCTTTCATATTTCTTTCTTGATTGCAGAACTTATAGACGCAAGGTTAAGAAATTTGTTCTACAATTTAGTATGTAATAGAAAGATTTCTTTTCCCAGAAAGAATGATAAATCATATAATAGCCTATTTTTCAATTAGTTACAGAAATAATTGATACTCATTAATCTTTGTAAGACCTACCATAAATCTTTTTTCAACACCCATTCGAATTAAAATCTGTAACCTTTTAGCTTCTTTGCATCTAAGGATTAAATACTCCAAGACTTATGTTACAACCACACATAATCATACCGACCGCCACAGTTATTATTATTCTAACCGCGGCTTTCGTAATTCTTCAATTCATTAGAAGCAGAAGAAAAGAACGATCTGAGATGATCGAAAAAGGAATTAATCCCATGATGGATATTGACATCGATTCCTTCAATAAAATGTCCAATCTGAGAAATGGAATCCTTTTCCTATCAATTGGTCTTGGCCTCTTGTGCGGTCAATGGGTCAAACTCACCTGGGTAGATTTGGATGGATTCATAACCTATCTTACCTCAACCCTAATTTTTGGTGGCTTAGGTTTTTTAATCACTTACAGACTCATCAAGCAATCATAGTCATTCATTCTGATGGAGAATGATTTAATACGTAAAGCTTTGGTGGGTGATGCGAATGCACTCAATATGCTTGTTGATAAGCATAAGGAGTTCGCCTATGCCGTAGCTTTCCGTATTCTCCAAGATCATGAAGATGCCAAAGACATTACTCAGGATAGCTTTTTGAAGGCTCTTGAGAATCTCTCTAAGTTTAGGGAAGAAGCAAAATTTAGTACATGGTTGTACCGGGTCGTTCACAATGAATCCTTATTACTGCTGCGAAAGCGGAAAAAGGAATCTACTACCACAGATCGGGTTGATATTCAAACCTCCCTCGATGAAGAGGAATTAGAGAACAATCAATTAAGCCAACAGAAATCCCTAAACGAAGCAATTGAAGAGCTTCCGTCTAAGGAAAGAACAATTATAGAACTCTTTTATCTTGAGGAGAAGTCTGTCAAGGATATACAAATGATCACTGGGTTTAGCTTGGCAAATGTCAAAGTGATTTTGCATAGAACAAGAGAGAAATTAAAACAAAAAGTAAATCATGGATAGCAAGGATAAGGAAATAAAGAAGGCACTTGAAAGCATGCAATCAAATGTGCTTGACTCCACATTTACAGAAAAAATCGTGACCATTCATTTAGAAAGGCAAGCCGAGAAAAGGAAAGTGGTTCCGATTGATTTCACTTCGCTCATATCAGGACTGATTTTAGCAGTTGTTGCATCCTTACTGACCTACATCAATACCCTAATAGACCTACAGTTGTCTAGCGATCAGATCGCCGTAATCCAAATAGTACCTGTGATTTATCTTCTCTTTCAACTTTTAAATGAGGTTCTATCGAACAAGAATTTCAACAAGCCCTCAGGAGGGCTAATTTCCAAGGGGTTATCAATAATACTGTTATGTGTAGCCACTGCTCTTTTTAGATAAAAGTGATTCTTAAGTAGCTAAACTTTCGTCTGGAACTCAACGATTCAAACCGCTTTCATAATCTGGAAAGGGTAAGGGCCATATTTAAAATGGCACCTAACACCCCCTTTTTTCAGACTCATCTTTAAAGTTTTGTAACCTTTTTTGATTGCTGCATCTAATGGTCAAAAAAACAAAAACCATGAAAAAACCAGCAATTATTCTTCTCCTCGCCTTTGTATTTTCACAGGCTCTATTTGCTCAAACTGATCAAGAAGTACGAACCATCATACAACCCTCACAGGTTTTAAATGAAGAAAGGGAAATCAAGGTCTACTTACCAAAAGGTTACCACTCCCAACAGACATATCCAGTTATTTACATCACAGACGGTGGCAGTTCAAACTTTGAAGTGGCCAAGAATTATATAGACATTTTAACGGATCCAGCTTTCGATGTAATTCCTCCTTCCATCCTTGTGGGCATTGTGCATCCAGAAGGCGCTCGCAATAAGGATTTAAACGCCTTCAGAAGTGAGAGTGGCAGCAAGTTTATCACCCACTTGATAGAAGAAGTGGTTCCTATGATAGATGAGTCCTATAATACTTCAGGATTTAACACAATGATCGGTCATTCTAATGGAGCAGAAATAAACCATTTTTTACTTCTCGAAGATGAAAATCCATTCAGAGGATTTATCAGTATTTCAACCAATTTCAATACAGATGTCAAAGATGAAATTTCTGATTTTCTGGAAAACTACGAGGATAAAAACCTTTATTACTTCATTGCCAACGGAACTCTCGATGCACCTTCCAGAACTCAGGCGGGCAATGATTTTGAAGCTATGGCTCTAGCAAGTCGAAATGAGAGTGTGAAATTCAAAAAGAATACCTTCCAGGCGGACCACATTGACCTTGTCCCTTTTTCATTGACAGATGGTCTAAGACATGTATTTCAGGATTACGGAAGCATTGAAGCGTACCCGACCATTATGTCTTACTCCGAGAATTATCTTGAAGATCTAAAGGAAAACTATGGGATCGAAGGACATTATGATTTCAGTTCAATTCAACCCTATTACATGGATATTCTCATGAATAAAAAAGTAAATGAATGGAAGTATCTGGAGAATTTGATTTCTGAACATAAGCTTTGGCAAAACCCAAATACCAGAGAACCTTCCGGCCTTGATCCAATTAATGTAGCTAACGCCTATTATATGATGGGTCAAATGCCTGAAACCATTGAGCAATGGAATAGGGGGCTAAAAGAATTTGAAAACGTAGAAGAACTCGTTTTTTACAGTAATCTTTCCAAACTTCTCGATGCCTATAAGAATGAAAATCGCTTAGATGAGGCGGTTGATTTCCTTGAAGCGAGTATTCAAAAAATGTCGGATAAGTATACCCTCTTTATGACATACAAATTGGCCAAATTGAGTTTGGAAAATAATGTTAGCCCAGATTCTGGAACTATGGCATTGAATTACTGTAAGGAGAATTATCGCGAGAACCGCCTTTTCTCCATGGATGATCTAGAAAGTTTGGGACAATTATAGTGTTCAGGATAATGACTTCAATTGTCCACCAAGGCCTGTCGTCAATTCGGCAGGCTTTTTTATGCTCCCTTTTAATTGTTCATCCTTGCTTGCTTTATGAATACCAGAATATTTAAAGGCAACCTGGATCTGCAGCAACTATGCGCATCGTTTAGTGCGGGCAGGTAGTCACAGCACCGGGCCATGCGTTAGCTTGGCGGGCGGAAGGTTTGCTGTGACTTGATCTTTTGGTGCTTTTGCATCAAGGCAAAAGCACTAATAGAAAAAAACAAAGCTCATATAAATCCTTTCCAAATGACTTTAGAGCTAAAGCAATCATTAAAAACTTATAATCAATGATGCTCCGCGATCGAAGGAATCTTTTCTCCAGCAGGAATTGAAAAATCCAATCGGTTTTCAGCCGGAGGAATGGGACAGGTAGCAAAATCCGTAAAAGCACATGGAGGATTATAGGCATAATTGAAATCCAAATTCAAATTCCCCTGCCTATCTGGATAACCTACATACAAGTACCTGCCTGAAGGATAGGTATCCTCCCCACTGCTTGCATCTGAAAAAATAACCCAAAGTTTTCCTGCCTCTTCCAGAGTGATCAATTCATAGTCTTTCCCCTGAAAAGAAAACTGAGCGACACCCATTACATTCCAATCATAGACCTGTCCCAATACATTGGTGATTGGAATGGTCTGATTGAATCTGGGAATCAATTTGGCTGAAATATTCCATTCAGCATTGTATTGATAAACGGGAATTCCTTCAAATTCTGACAAAGCTGGGTTCTCTAAATTTCGGATCCTCACTCCATAAAGGCCTCCTCGTTCGATTACTGACCATTTCCATTTCCCCATCTGAATGGCTAAATCCCCATAATTCTCCTCTGGAAACTGAAGAACCTTTTCAGGTAGTCTATTCTCCTTTTGAGTTTTGGCGGATGGCATAAACCATATGGAATCCTTTTGAATATGGAAATAACCCAGACTTCTGGAACCTGCTGAGTTCTCCAAAGAAAGATTAGCCCCTTGCTCATTTAAATAAGCTGTTTCGTTACCAAACCATTCGAGACCAGAGAGATTCAGCCAGCCGTCTACATTGACTACCTCATCCACTCTCGCCTTCTTCCAGCCTTCAAATCCTTCTGCACCCGTGAATTCCAACTGTGCGAAAGATTCGCTTTGAAAAAGCAAAAGGATAATCAAAGGCAATAACAATTGGGTGATTTTCATAGGGGGTGGAACTTGGAAAAACCTTAAGGTAATTAAAGTTAGAATTATCCAAGAATCCATCTTGTACGCAACTCAGGTTTGTAATCCTAGTTACCAATCCATTAATGCGGGTCGGAAGTCATGGCAGCGGGACATGCAATGGCCTAGTGCGGAGAAGCTTTGCCATGGATTATTTTTATGTCTTTTTGGCTTGACCCAGGGCCGAGTGTTAAGAATTGATTCTGTGAATCAATTTAGCGAGGAGCCAGGAGCGAGTGGTGAAAAAGTCAAGGCATTGATCTTCGTTATCTGTCTGGTAACAGATTTTTTTGATCTGTCGCTTAGCCTAAAAATGGACGGATTCCCGAATCAAGTTCGGGACTAGCACATTTTTTATCGGCTTCACTCCATCTCAAAAACCACAAATATCAGATGCCATCTCTAACGTTCATCAGAGACGTATCGAATTATGCGGGGAGGTCGTCATGGCAGCGGGCCATGCGATGGCCTAGCGCGGGGAAGCATTGCCATGACAAGGCTTTTTGTTTCTTTTTTGCCA
>CAZLUY010000010.1:0-3270 GCA_964562785.1 uncultured Limnohabitans sp.
GATTTTCCTTCTTTAGCAGTCCACTTATAGACCACCATTACATTTTGATTTTTCATGGTTTTATTATTTAGGTTTTTTTCGTTTGTGATTACTTCTGTTGCTGTGTTCATGACAATTTTTGTTTTGAGTACATAACAAAGGTATGTCAACAAACAGCACAATATAGGTGTCTTTTACGACTACTTAAGAGGTTGTTTACGACACATAGTCTAATTATATTTGGAGTCAATTAGATGATTATGAAGCATATAAGTGTAATTCTTCCAGCAGGCAGTAGCATAGTAGATACTATAATAGCACCTTTTAATATGCTGAGGATGGCGATAAGCCATCACAAAAGAATGACCCGTACCAACGAGGACCTATTCAAAGTAGATCTTGTAGGCCTGACTATGGAAACTGTCACCTATCAAGGTCTCTTCAGTATTACTCCAACTGCCAGCATAGATCAAATAGAAAAGACTGATTTGATTATTATCTCCCCTATCAGTGGAAACCTGGAAAAAGAAATAGAGAATAATCACCTTTTTATCGATTGGATTAGGGAGCAACGAATTAAGAATGGTGCCGAGCTAGCGAGCCTATGCAAGGGTGCATTTCTGCTAGCAGAGACCGGCTTGGTCAATGGGAAAAACTGCACGACTCATTGGACTGCTCATGACCTATTCCAAAGACGCTATCCAGACGTAAAGTTGATTCCTGAAAAAATAATCTGCGAAGATAATGGTATCTACTCCAGCGGAGGGGCCTACTCCATTCTCAACTTTGCGCTATATCTGATTGAACGATATTTTGGCAGAGAAACGGCTATCTATTGTTCAAAGCTCTCCGAAATTGAGTTTGACCGCATTAGCCAAAGTGAATTCATAATTTTTAGCGGTCAAAAGGATCATTCAGATATAGAAATAAAAAAGGCTCAGGAATACATCGAAGCGAATTTTGAAACCAAGCTGAATGTTGATGACATCGCTCAGATGAGCAACCTAAATAAAAGGAGCTTTCTAAGAAGGTTTAAGAAGGCTACATCAAATACACCGATAGAGTATATACAACGAGTAAAAGTTGAGGCCGCGAAGAAAAAACTAGAGTCCACCACCCAAACCATTTTAGAAATCATGTACGGAATAGGCTATTTGGATGAGAAAGCATTTAGGAATGTTTTCAAAAAATATTCAGGCCTCTCTCCAAAAGACTATCAAAGAAAATACAATCGAGAAATGGCCATGGCCTAGAGCGCAGACATCACAAAACCTAATAAAGAATAGAGCCTCTGATACTTACAATAGTTTATCAGAGGCATTTTTTATGCTTTCAAATCGATTTTTATATTTTGAAAAATACTTAGATAAAATTGTTTCATTTAAATTCTTAACACGGACTATGAAAAATTTAATTGTTATTCTTTCATTTTTTCTATTTGTAATAGGTGCTAATGCACAGGACAATGCCACCTCCCGCGGAGGAACAGCTTTCGCATCCTTCAATGAATTCAATCCTAAAAAGGACTTCTCTTGTGGCTACGATAAACCATTGGCAAAATCATCGAAAGCTGGTCTCGTTAAGGGGTCCATCCATTTCAAAGACATCACAAGTGGAGCGGTTCTTTTAGGTAAAGGGCAAGGAAGACAAAACGTGACAGCATGGGCAGTATTGGAAGGAATCAGCGATCAAACTCTTCAGGAAATATCAGACGAATTTGCCGCTAGCTTTTTGGCTAAGATTCAGGCATTAGATGGTCTTGCTCCTACCGAGAGCTCTGCTTTTACCGGAACAGCAGCCTATGCCAAAGCATCTGAAAAACCTGGCAAAACTGAGGACAATGGAAAACTGGTAGGTCAGGTCAAAGTGAAGACAGCCAATGGAATGACATACAACCGATTTGACATGGTAAAAACTCCGGGCCCATATAGCAAAATGGCCAAGGAAGCCGGTAGTGATGTTTACTCTTATGACATTGTCGTTGATTTTGCCCGCTTCGATATAGAAGCTTCACGATGGAAGACAGATGGTTATGGACCGGGATATGATTTCATCAATACCAAGACAAGTTCTAATGTAATGCCTCAGATTTCTATCCGTCAAACAAATACTGCTGATCGAATGAAGATTGTCAATTCCAACTTTACTCTTGTAAATGATAAAAAACAGACCTCTACGATCCTTCTAATGAAGAACCTTTATTACAATGAAAACTATGCTACAGAGGTCGACGCTTACGACGGAGCTATGCCTGAGTCTATCAATAAAGGGGTTTCTATTAATACCAAAAACACCGGTACTTTCATCATAAAGGCAGATGAAGCAAAGTACAAGGAAGTTGTTCTTAAAGCCCTAGATGCTTATTCGGATCTTTTGGTGGATTATATCGTACAGATTAGAAATTGATCTACCGAATATGGGATACAAAAAAGGGAGCTAAAAGCTCCCTTTCTTTATTTTAATGTAAGGACCTTTCCGGCCCTCAAAACTTTTACTTCCAATGGAGTTTGATCTTCTCTTGTCTTTAGGACATTCGTAAGCTTGTCCAGAGATTCCTCATCAAGTCCAATATCTACCCCGTTAACGGATAAAATAACATCACCACCAAGCATTACTTTTTCTCCTTCAATAACTGATTCATAGACACCACCTTTAACTCCCAGCATTCCTAGCGGGGAAAGAAAGACTACTTTTTGAACCAAGATCCCGGCTGGCTGAGGCAGGTTAAAAATTCCTGCTAGTTCTCCTGATAAAATCATTCCATCTATTCCTGTCCAAATCACACTTTCATTGAACAAAAGCTTCTCAGCGATATTAGAGGAGGTTGCAAAACCAATTCCCTCAAAACCACCACTCTGAGAAAGAATATGGCTAACAATTCCAATAACCTCTCCTTTCGTATTGAACATTGGACCACCGGAGTTCCCCTTGTTAATAGCGGCATCAGTTTGGAGATATTCTACGGACACCAAAGAATTTGAGAGTTTATTGCTTTCCTGCCTTCCACTGAGATAACCAGAAGACAAGGAATAACTCAGACCGAGAGGAGATCCAACAACGAAGACCTGCTCCCCTATTTTCATATCATCAGAATCTCCAAGCTTTAAGATAGTACCTTCCTTCTTAGGCCAGGTTAGTTCCAATAGGGCAACATCGGCGTACTTATAACTGCTTACCACTTTGGCAGGAATTGTCTCTCCATCTTTGAATCTTACCGAGATACTTTCAGCAGTTTGGGCTACATGCGCCGCGGTCATAATGTGGCTTTCATCAACCAAAAACCCGGTCCCA
>CAZLUY010000011.1:0-11135 GCA_964562785.1 uncultured Limnohabitans sp.
GAAGTTGGATTCAATCATTGAGGATTGTCTGGAATCGGATTCGAGGATTGGCTTTTTCGCTATCCTATACCGGAAAGTCACCCAGAGGGTAAAAGATGGAATCATCGCGGAAGAATTTGAGGACAATCCAAGGATGGAGAAACTAGACGTTCTTTTCGCTCAGCGCTTTACCAATGCCTATGATAAGTGGAAGGATTCTTCAGCTTTTACTCAAAGCTGGGACACGGCGTTTGAAGCAGCCAAATCATCAAAGCACCTCGTGCTACAACATCTCTTCTTGGGTATAAATGCTCACATCAACCTGGATTTAGGGATTGCCGCCTCTGAAACCATGAACGGATTGGATATAGAAGACCTTGAAGGGGATTTCAATAAAATAAACCAAGTGTTGGCTGAATTAGTAGAGGATGTGAAAGCCGACTTGAGTGCCATTTCTCCCCTATTCGGTTTGCTGGTTCCGCTGGCAAAAGGTAAAGACGAAATCCTGCTGAATTTCTCCATTGAGTTAGCAAGAGATGGAGCCTGGAAATTCGCGAAGGAATATCACACAAGTGCCAACAAGGCTGAAGCGATAGTAGAAAGAGATATCAAAATCTCCGCTTTAGGGCAAAAACTTCGAAACCCGGGGAAGTTTCTTTCCTTTATCATCAAAATGATTCGAATCCTGGAATGGAAAAGTCCGAAAAGAATTATGAGCAAGCTTCAATAAAAAAGCCACCTTACGGTGGCCTCCATGCTAGTTGGTTTAGTTTATGCTATCATGGATTTCTTGTTTTCCAGCGATCTTCAATCGCTTCAATTTCAGAGTAAGTCTGCACCTTGTTTTTTCTATTCGTCTTTTCCTTGCTGAGGTCAGATGCATAAAAATGGGTGTCCTGGAAATAATCTACTCTAGCCTCTGACTCACCTTTGGCCGTAGTCCATTTCTCACCCTTAAACAGTTTTACCTTGTCTTCATGAAGCTCAAGCAGCTCATCATATGGCCCTCTTGAGGATATAAGCTTGACGAAGATTGGAGATGTCTCAATCGCTATAAAAAGCAGAATGATGAAGATATTAGCCAAAGCCATGGCTTCACTTTCTTCTGTAAGCTTTGCCATGGCATCGATCCTTGCTGCGAGCCCGTCAAAGCCATCAATTCCCGGTTGTTGTTTTTCAAATTCAGCCTGACGAAGGGCCATAAACTCTCGAATCTGCTTTTCTATAGTATCAACTCTAGCCTGGTTTCGAACTGTTAAATCTTCCAATGCCTTTTGAGCTGCATCTAGCTGAGCTTCCTTCTTTTTTGCATTGGTGCCGATACCAACTATGCCGCTAGTTTCAGATGTCTTTTCACCGAAACGCTCAGCGTCATATTCCCTCTGGAGTTTATCTCTGAATGCTTCTGCCTCGGTTACTTCTTGATTTAAGGCAATAATATCACCTTCTAATTCCTGGATTTCCGGAAAGCCTTTTGCCAGGTTAGCCTTAGATTCTGTAATGAATTCGGTCTTTTTCCTATCCAACTCACGGTTTATCTCCCTTTCAAACATCTTGAGCTCTAGTGGCTTTGAAATCACAAAGGCAAGAAGGACAGCGAGAACTAGTCTCGGGATTGCTAGCTTCCATTCGGCCCAGGCATTCTCTTTTTTCCTCATGGAGGAAACGATGAATCTGTCCAAATTGAAAATCACTAAACCCCACAGTGATCCAAATATGATTGCTGGGATTATTTGTTCGAAGATGGTGTAAAGGGCATATCCGGCAGCTAATGCAGCGAGCACTCCAGTGAAAAATACTGTAGCACCTATTCCGAAATATTTATTTGACTCTGTTGGGGTTCTCTTAAGAATACCTCTATTGGCTCCACTACAGAACCAAAAAAATTCGGTCAGTTTCTCCATGCGTTTGGTGATTGAAAGTTTAATGTTCTAACGCTAAAACTTCTCCAAACTGTTAAAAGCAAGAAGTCAAATGACCTAAAAACTGGTTAAATGTGACCAAAAGCCCTCTAGCTGTGACGAAATAAGGGTTTTACCAAACCTTCAAAATAATTGTCCAAAAATGAGGCAGTCAACTAATCTGTCCGAGCTGTACGAAAATGCTCATCTGATGAACGGTTTTGCACAGGAGAACGTATGAATTAGCTTTGAAAGAAATGAAAAAACTACAACTATTTTTCTCCCTCCTAGTCCTATTTACAGGGCTTTTCAGCCCTCAGGCTTTCAGCCAGGAAATCCCTTTTGAAAGAGAGGTTGAAGCATTAGACAAAAGAATAGCGGCTAGCGACTGGCAAGAAGGAAGCATACTTTTCACAGGAAGTTCAAGCATTCGATTTTGGACAAGTCTGTCAAAAGATTTCCCAGAGCAAACAATCATCAATACGGGCTTTGGTGGTTCTCAAGCTTCTGATTTGATTATTCATTTGGAAACCCTTGTTCTGAAGTATAAACCTTCGAAAGTCTTTATTTATGAAGGTGACAATGACATCTGGGCGGATGAAGAACCCTTAGCCATCATGGGAGAACTTGATACAATTGTTCAACATATCAAGAAATCCCTTCCAGATACCGAGATATTCTTAATTAGTGCAAAGCCAAGCCCATCCAGGTGGGAGAAAAAGAATGACTATTTGGAGTTGAATCTTTTTATGAAGGAATATTCCGGTATAAGACCGGGGATAAAATTCGTGGACATCTGGGATGTCATGCTTAATGAAAAAGGAGAGCCAATCCAGGATATTTTCATTCAAGATGACCTCCACATGAACCCTGATGGATATAAGATTTGGAAGCAGGTGTTTACCCCATTTGTTAATCAATAAAAGAATGAATAGCATCAACCTGGGAATTCAAATCGTCCCAAAAAGCAAAGACCTTGATACCTATTGGCTAGTGGATCAAGCCATTGAAGTAATTAAAAACTCAGGAGTAAAATACGAAGTCACTCCATTTGAGACGGTAATGGAAGGTCCTGAAGAAGAGCTAATGAAAATCGCCAAAGATGCCCAACAGGCGGTTCTCAAAGCAGGTGCTGAGGAAGTTTTGGTTTATTATAGAATGCAAATTCGTAATTCAGCAGATGTGACTATGGGAGAAAAAACCGATAAGTGGAAACAGTAATCTAGAACTGAAAGGATAAGCCCAAAACGAGTTGCTCAGATTTGAAGTTCTCCGTTCCAAATACGATCCGCTCAAGGTTAATCTGCTGATCGTTGAATTCCTTTTCATACCTCAAATCAAGCCCCACAGGACCTACGCTAATGCCTAAACCCAATTGAAACCCAAATCTCAAGGGGTCATTTTCAATTCCTTCAATTGTTTGGGAGTAATTGTCTGATAAGGTGTAGTGAAAAGAGGGTCCACCCATGACGGTGATAACCTCAAAAAAGTGAAACCCGACCAACACTGGGGCATCTAAACGGGAAACCTTAGCGATATCGTTACCTACATCGAATTTAGTCCGGGTAAATAAGAGTTCTGGTCGAAGGAAGGCATCATAATTCCCCATCTTAAAAAAACCACCAATATGATATCCTGATGAGGCTCCCGGATCATCCCAAATTGTACCTGCATCTTTGAAGTACTTACCGGTCGTGTTGTAGTTAAGACCAGCCTTGATCCCAAACCCAGTTCCTTTGTTTTGTGCCTGCACAAGGGATGCGGAGGCAGCAATCAGGAATAGAATTAGAATAATGGGCTTTTTGAACATAAGGAGAGAATCTTCCCTCCTTTCTATCAAAAACAAAACCAAAAGGGTCACCAATCCATTATTGTGAAAGGAACGCCAATGAGCTAATCCAGGATTCTTCGATTTGTTCGGGACTTCATATTAGGATAACCCTACTCCCAAATATTATTCGTAATTTTGCGGCTTCAAAAGCGCAAAACATGCAGAATATTCGGAATATCGCCATCATAGCTCACGTTGACCACGGTAAAACTACCCTGGTTGATAAGATCATCCACGAGTCAAAACTCTTCAGAGAAAATCAGCAATTCGATGATTTGATCCTGGACAACAATGATTTGGAAAGAGAGCGTGGTATCACCATTCTTTCAAAGAACGTTTCTGTACGTTACAAAGACACCAAAATCAATATCATTGATACTCCTGGTCACGCCGATTTCGGAGGTGAAGTGGAGCGAGTATTGAAGATGGCCGATGGAGTTATCCTATTGGTTGATGCTTTTGAAGGGCCTATGCCACAGACTCGATTTGTGCTTAGCAAGGCAATCCAATTAGGGCTTACCCCAATTGTGGTAGTTAATAAGGTGGACAAAGAAAACTGTAGACCAGATGAGGTTCATGAAGCAGTTTTTGAATTGATGTTCAACCTTGATGCTACTGAAGAGCAATTGGAATTCCATACGCTTTATGGTTCTGCAAAGCAGAATTGGATGGGACCTGATTGGAAAAACCCAACAGACACCATTCTTCCTCTTTTGGATGCTATTCTGGAATATATCCCTGCTCCTAAGATCGAAGAAGGTTCACTTCAGATGCAGATTACTTCTTTGGATTATTCCAATTTCGTAGGAAGAATAGCTATTGGAAGAGTAAGACGTGGATCTGTTTCTGAAAACCAACAAATAGCTCTTTGTAAAGCAGATGGAAGCATCAAAAAGATGAGAGTGAAAGAGCTTCACACTTTTGAGGGACTTGGTAAAAACAAGGTTCAGAAAGTTGAGGCCGGAGATATTTGTGCGATCACAGGTTTGGAAGATTTTGAAATTGGGGATACTGTGGCTGATGCAGAGAATCCTGAGCCACTACCAAGAATTGCCATCGATGAGCCTACTATGAATATGCTCTTCACGATTAACAATTCTCCATTCTTCGGTAAGGAGGGTAAGTTCGTTACGTCGAGGCACCTTCGTGATCGCTTAATGAAAGAGACTGAAAAGAATCTTGCATTGAGGGTCGAGCCAACTGATTCTGAAGATAGATTTATAGTGTATGGAAGAGGTATTCTTCACCTTTCCGTACTGATCGAAACCATGAGAAGAGAAGGCTATGAACTTCAAGTTGGTCAGCCACAAGTGATCTACAAAGAAATCGATGGTGTGGAAAATGAGCCAATCGAATCTTTGGTAGTGGATGTGCCTGAAGCTACAGCTGGTAAAGTAATTGAACTTGCTACCCAACGAAAAGGTGAGCTTTTGGTGATGGAGCCTAAAGGAGATCTTCAGCACCTTGAATTCCAGATTCCTTCCAGAGGATTAATCGGGTTGAGAAACAATGTACTGACTGCCACACAAGGTGAAGCTATTATGAATCACCGTTTCATCAGTTATGAGCCATTTAAGGGAGCTATTCCTGGACGAATTAATGGATCTTTGATTTCCATGGAGGCCGGCCAATGTACTCCTTATGCTATTGACAAACTACAGGACAGAGGGGTATTCTTTGTTGAGCCAGGTGAAGATCTTTACACTGGTCAAGTTATTGGCGAACACTCAAGAGATAATGATATCGTGGTGAATGTGCAAAAGGGTAAGAAGCTTACCAACATGAGAGCTTCTGGCTCTGATGACAATACCCGAATTGCACCTCCAAAGAGATTCTCACTAGAGGAGGCTATGGAATACATTCAAAAAGATGAGTATCTGGAAATTACTCCCAAGAACATCAGGATGAGAAAGATATATCTAGATGAAAACGAAAGGAATAAGATGGCCAAGAAAGATTCCTAATTATCTTAAATTCAATCCCTCAATTAGATTTGAGGGATTTTTTTTAGCTTTAATTTCTTTGAAGGATTATTCCATCAATTATGAAATCAAGACGAAATTTTATCAAAACACTCGGAGTTGCAGGAGCTGCAGCTACACTACCCATACAAACCTTTTCTAACCCTATGGCAAAACAAGCAATGATTCACCAGGTATATTTCTGGCTTCACGATGAGAAAAACATTAAGGAGTTTCTAAACGATGCTGTCCCCATGTTAGGTCAATGTCCAACAGTAGGAAGATTCATCGCTGGAACACCAGCGGATACGGAAAAAAGAGATGTGGTAGACCATAGCTGGCATGTCGCCTGCACGATATTTTTCGATAGTCTTGAAGATCAGCTGGCATACCAAAAAGAGCCTCTACACCTGGAATTCATAGAAAAATACTCATCCATGTGGAAAACAGTTCAGGTTTACGACATAGCGATCTAACAAATTGTAGGGCCTTTGCGTAAATTATCCACACCCTATAATCAACCATATGAAATTTAAATTTTGGCAAGGATTCATGCTGCTCCTAGTAGTTGTGGCATGTAATGAACCTGAGGAACCAGTAACCCCCGCTTCCCAGGCAGATGTAGTGAAGGACGCCATATATGATGTGATGTCAGAATGGTATTACTGGAATCAGGAATTACCGGCAAAACCCAATACTTCCAATTTTACATCAAATGATGATTTCCTGGATGCATTGACCTTTAAACCCCTTGACCGATTTTCATATATCACCACGAGTGCTGCTTTTTCTGATGCCTTCGTAGGAAGAAATGCAGGACATGGTTTTGGTTTGGCATTTGATTCTGAAGACAGGCTTTATGTCACCTTCGTATATGAAGAATCCCCTGCAGGGCAAGATGGCTGGCAAAGAGGATGGGAGATTATTGGAATCAATGGTAGGCCAATCGCTGATTACGCAACTTCTGGGGGAGGGTTTGACTTCAACCTAGGTCCGAGAGATCCTGGGGTTGAGAACTCTTTCACGTTCAGACTTCCTGATGGGTCAGAGACCACTCGAACAAATGTAAAAGCCGAGTATCAATCCAATTCGGTGCTCCATGAGGAAGTCATTGAAACCGATGGAAAGAGAGTCGGTTATTGGGTTTATCAGAGTTTTAAAGCAACAGCCAACATCAATCCTACCAAAAGTATTGAGGTGGATGAATCAATGACCTTTTTCCAATCCCAGAATATTGATGAATTAATTATTGACTTGAGATACAATGGTGGCGGTTCTGTGGCAGTCGCAGAACAAATAATGAACTACCTAATCCCTGCTTCAAACTCAGGAGATTTGATGTATACCTTCAAATTAAACGATGAAAAGTCCGAATTCAACGAACCAACAAATTATAGCAAGCTTGGTAGCCTAAGCCTAGATCGTATTGTGTTTATAACCTCTCGAGGATCTGCATCAGCATCAGAATTGGTAATCAATAGTTTATCTCCCTATATGGATGTAGTACTTGTTGGTGACAACACCTTCGGCAAACCAGTCGGATCATTCCCATTATCCCGCTACAGCCGAACGCTAGAGCAAAATGATGTTGAAGTAGTTCCTATTACTTTTGCCACGGTAAACGCCAATGGAAATGCGGAATACTTCGATGGCTTTCCTGTTAATTTTGAAGTTGGTGATTCCCCTAATTTCAATTGGGGTAACCAGGGAGATTTTAGACTTCAAGCTGCACTCGGTTTCATAAGAAATGGAGGTATTTCAGGAAGAATGACAAATACTTTCTATAGGCCAAGCTGGGAAATGATTGATCAATTCAAAGGACTAGAAAAAGAATTCCCAAGCTACTAAGGAAAGCCCCTTTCGGGGCTTTTCTATTTCTTTTTATGACGATCTATCAACACTTCCATAACTTCATCGAGTTCATATCCTTTGGCTTCCAGAAGCACTAAGTAGTGAAACATCAAATCTGCAGCTTCCCCTAAAAACAGGTCCTTATTATCATCCTTGGCCTCAATTACTATCTCTACAGCCTCCTCTCCTACTTTCTGCGCAACCTTATTGATTCCCTTAGCAAAAAGTGATGCTGTATATGATTTATCCGTGGGATTATTCTTCCTGTCCTTGATAATGACTCTTAATTCGTCTATGAATCCTGTTCTAGATTGATTCTCCTCGAAGAAACAGGTGTCTGCGCCCGTGTGACATACCGGCCCACGTGGGTTGGCCTTGACCAGAATGGAGTCTCCATCGCAATCCACCTTCATATCCACCAATTCAAGAAAATTTCCTGAGGTCTCCCCTTTAGTCCATAGTCTCTCTTTGCTCCGACTATAGAATGTAACCATACCAGTGGCCTGAGTTTTTTCCAAAGCTTCCTGGTTCATGAACCCCTGCATAAGTACCTTCCCGCTCAAAGCATCCTGGACAATGGCAGGAACCATATTATTCATCTTTTCAAAATCTACTTTCATGTTTATAGATTGAATTAAATCTTATTTCCTTATGCTGACACCATCTTCAAAAAGATAGCTTTTCAATTCAGGAATTGGAATTTCTTTAAAGTGAAAGATACTAGCTGCCAATGCAGCGTCAGCCTTTCCAAATGAGAACACATCTGAAAAATGGTTCATGGCACCAGCTCCACCAGAGGCAATTACCGGGATTGATAACATAGAGGAAATTTCCGCGGTGATTTCATTCGCAAAACCTGATTTAGTACCATCATGATCCATGGAGGTAAGAAGTATCTCACCAGCTCCTCTATCAGCAACCTCCTTCGCCCAATCCTGAGTCTTTAACAAGGTAGGTTTTCTACCACCATGCGTATGCACATAATCCGTTCCATCTACATCACGAGTATCAATGGCAACAACGATACATTGGGAGCCAAACTCGGCAGCCATTTCATCAATTATTCCTGGGTTCTTCACTGCGGCAGAGTTAATGGATATCTTATCTGCACCTGCTGCCAGTAGAACCTTCACGTCTTCGACTGTAGAAATACCTCCTCCAACTGTAAATGGGATATTGATTGCCTTAGCAACTTTGGTGACCAGCTCAGCAAGTGTTTTACGCTTATCCACGGTTGCTGTGATATCCAAAAAAACCAACTCATCAGCTCCCTCATCTGAGTAAATTTTTGCCAGCTCTACAGGATCTCCTGCATCCCTCAGCTGCACAAAATTGACACCCTTTACGGTTCGTCCATCTTTGATATCCAGGCAAGGAATTATTCGTTTGGTCAGCATTCTATTTCGTTTAGGCAAATTCAGATAATTGATCCAATGTGATTTTCCCTTCATAGTAAGCCTTCCCAACAATAGTTCCATAAACTCCCAAATCCTTGAGCTTAACCAGATCATCATAGTTGGAGACTCCACCACTTGCAATAATTTTAATTCCAGGGATTTCCTTCAATATCTCTTCATAAAGATCAAAGGATGGCCCCTGAAGTAAGCCATCTTTGGCTACATCGGTGCAAATGACATACGAAATACCTTTAGACACATAATCACTGATAAAAGGGATCAAATCAACCTCCGTAGTTTCTTCCCATCCGCCTACAGCAATTTTCCTATTCTTTGCATCTGCACCTAAGATGATTTTTTCAGCCCCATATCTATCAATCCAGCCCTTGAAAACTTCAGGATCCCGAACAGCCACGCTTCCTCCAGTCACCTGTGATGCACCTAATTGGAAAGCCTTTTCAACTTCAGAGTTAGATTTCACTCCACCTCCAAAATCAACCGTTAACTTGGTGTTTGAAGTGATTGACTCAAGAACTGCTCCATTGACAATCTTTTTAGCCTTAGCTCCATCCAGATCCACCAAATGTAGACGACGGATACCCGCGTCTTCGAACCTCTTCGCCATTTCCAGCGGATCATCATGGTATTCCTTTTTACTGGAATAGTCTCCTTGACTCAAGCGTACACATTTACCATCGATCAGGTCAATAGCTGGAATAATCTCCATTAATTCAAGATTTTAGGTTGATGAAGTTTTGAAGAATCTTTTCTCCGACTTTACCGCTCTTTTCAGGGTGAGCCTGTATCGCAAAATAATTATCCCTATGGAGCATGGCTGAAAAGTCATGAATATAATGAGATTGGGCTATGGCCAATTCACTTTTTTCTGCATAATAGCTATGCACATAATAGACGTATGGATTATCTGGTAAACCTTGGAGTAATGGATTATCCACCATATTCTCCAGCTCATTCCAACCAATTTGAGGAACCTTAAACTCTTGAGAGTTTTCAGGGATGAATTTCTTTACCTTCACAGGGAAAACGCCTAAACAAGGTGTGTCATTTTCCTCAGAGTGCTCACACAAAAGTTGTAAACCCAAACAAACGCCTAAAAAGGGCTGCTTGATCTCATGAATTACTTGATCAAGTTTTCTTGATTTCAGATACTTCATGGCTGAACTTGCTTCGCCCTGTCCAGGAAATACAACTCGGTCTGCTGATAAAATCTTCTGGGGATCATCGGTGAGTTCCGCCTCAACACCTAATCTTTCAAAGGCATAGAGCACTGACTGCACATTCCCGGAATTGTATTTGATTACGGCAACTTTCATTTGGCTTAACTAAGTGATGTCCGATGCCTTTTATTCAAAGGACATCGCTCATCAAGCATTATTTTTCGACTCTTTCTTTGAGCATTTCCTCCAAAACCGATTCTATTTCAGGCAATGAAGTGTACAACTGTTCTAAACTATCGATCACAAAATACTTATCCTGGAAGTGATCTTTCCAGTACTCCTGGTTCATGATTCTTCTAACGTCATAATCGTAATGAGCCGGCTCATCAGAAAGACTGAATTTCGTTTCACCTTTAGAGCTCAATATTCCAGCTCCATAAATCCTCAATTCACCATTTTCTCGAATCAATCCAAACTCAATAGTGAACCAATAAATTCTACTCAGTAATTGAATAGCCCATGGATCGTCGATATGCTTAAGCGCAATGCCAGATAAATCTTCAAGGAATCCGGTATAATGCTTATCAGTCAACATCGGCATATGTGCGAATGCATCATGGAACATATCAGGCTCTTCCAGATAGTCCAGCTGCTCCATTTTCCTTAACCAGGTTGAAGAAGGGAATCGCTTATTATTCAGCAGACCAAAAAACAAATCGTCATCAATCAGACCGGGTACCACCTGAACCTGCCAACCTGTAGTTTCTTCCAGAATCTTATTCAATTCTTCAAAGTTCGCGATTCGGTCAGCGGTGAAATTCACATCTTTCACTCCTTCAAGATAAGATTGACAAGCAGCTCCTGGAAGGTTAGGCATTTGCCTTTCGTAAAGAATTTTCCATACTTCAAAATCCTCAGGTGTATACTTATCATACTCCTGTTTCAAATCTTTCAATCGCGGATCGCTAAAGACCCAGTTTCTTGGTTTATCAGTCATCTCATTATGGGTTTATATCTTTCAAACTCAACTCTTCTAT
>CAZLUY010000012.1:0-5708 GCA_964562785.1 uncultured Limnohabitans sp.
TCTACCATGGCGAAACCATCCTGCACAGCCGCAACTGTGAGAAGTAGCATCATTACCATGAGCATTTTGAAAAGGGGGGTCTTCATAGGGCTAAGCTTTGCTTGGATTCAAAATTCTGCAACCTTCATTCTGTCGTCTCAAAAAGTAGGGCGGGTTTCGCTAAACTACTGATTTTGCTGGAAAAACTCCAAGAAGGTTTTGCTAAGGAAATGATTTAACCTGAAATTATTTCGCGTTAATATTTAAATGGTGATTGATTTTATACCAACTGGTTCAGCGCAATTTTGAAGGAGTTCTGAGCAATATGTGTCTTCTCGCTGCTTTGCTCAAAAGTCTTTTGGAGTGCGTCCTTGATGGTCTTACTCACATCGGAGAAAATTGCCTGATCTGTCACGGCAGCATTTTCGCTCATCAGATACGCAAAGACTCTTGCCATACCACAGTTTGCTATGAAGTCCGGAATTACTGAAACTCTCTCGTCAGTCCATACACCAGTTGGGCCGAAGAATATTTCTGGATCTGCGAAAGGCACATTTGCGCCACAAGAGATCACTTCTAATCCACTATTGACCATTCTCTCAGCCTGATCTCTTGTAATTAATCTAGAGGCGGCAGCCGGGATAAAGATTTCGCTCTTTAGATCCCAAATTTTTTCATTGATCTCAGCAAATGGGATCATGTCATCAGCGGCAAGCTTATTCCCTTGTCTCTTTAGGAAAAGTTCTCTTACCTCATCAAGGCTATATCCATCTTCATTGATCAATCCACCTTCCTTATCTATGATACCAACAATTTTCACTCCTTCAACAGCGAGGAAGCATGCAGCAGCGGCGCCTACATTTCCCCAGCCCTGGATGACAGCTCTTTTTCCTTTGATGTCTCCACCCCAGATTTGATAGTAGTGATTTACAGCCTCGGCGACACCATATCCAGTGATCATGTCAGCCACGGTGTATTTCGCAGGTCCATTTGGTGTGAACTCTGGATCTTCCAAAACCTTTGAAACTCCCTGTCTGAGCTGACCTATTTTTCTGATTTTTTCAGGCTCCTTAGCATGGAAGTGTCCATTCACGATCCCTTCCTGTGGGTGCCAAAGTCCATAAGATTCGGTGATCGGAATTACTTCATGGATTTCATCTACGTTGAGATCTCCGCCCGTTCCGTAATAGTTTTTTAACAAAGGCATGACCGCCTTATACCATCGTTTTAAAACGTCGTCTTTTCTTGGATCTTTTGGATCAAAGTTGATTCCGGACTTAGCTCCACCAATAGCTGGACCAGATACTGTGAACTTTACCTCCATTGTTTTTGCGAGAGACTCGACTTCTCTTTTATCAAGTCCTTTTCTCATTCTGGTGCCACCGCCTGCGGCTCCACCTCTTAATGAGTTGATGACTACCCAGCCTTCGGCTTCGGTCTCGCTGTCACTCCATTCAAAAGTGACTTCTGGTTTTTTGTTTTCGAACTTCTTTAGTAGCTCTTGCATGTTGGTTTGGGTTTACAATTCGCGCAAAAATAGGAAAAAAGGGACTTAGTCCTATTTCACTTGGGATGATCGGTAATCGTGAATTAAACCCCCACTCGAGTCCGATTCTGCACCCGTCACACTGGCTAAACAATTTATTTCTCCACGATGCCGGAGAATCGCCAGAAACGCAAAAATCAAGGCCTCTTTAAATTCGATAATATCACTACTAGGAAGGACGATGCTTACATTTTCAGGAAGGGAAGCCGATAGGCGCTCGATGAAACAAGCATTGTAGGCACCACCTCCGGTGATCAAAAGTGAAGCTTTCCCTTCTTTCTGATGAGTGGCAATTGAATGGGCTATTTGTATGGCATAATGCTCAACCAAAGTGGCCAGCGAATCCTTAGGAGTCAAGCCAGCTTGGTCAAGGATTGGAGCGTAGAACTCTTCAATATCTTCTCTTCCAAGACTTTTTGCTCCGCTCTTTTGGTAATATGGAAGCTCATTCAGCTTTTGCAACGTTGCCTCAGAAACCTTGCCTTCTTTAGCCCAGATGCCATCACGATCAAACTCGGCCCCGAGCTCCCTCGCATAATGGTTTAATAAGCCGTTGAATGGGGTACAGTCAAATGCGATTCTTTGGCCTGAAATATCCATACTGATATTGGATATTCCTCCAAGGTTTAGGCAGTAGTCATAATCTCCAAAGAGTAATTTATCTCCAATAGGTACTAATGGTGCACCCTGCCCTCCTAAGCTGATATCCTTCATTCTGAAGTCAGTGATGGACCGAAGACCACTTTCTTTGGATAGCCACCAACCATTTCCGATCTGCAGACTAAATCCAAGTTCAGGGCGATGAAAAATCGTATGCCCATGTGAGCCAATTAATTCAGCTGTCAAAGCTGAGCTTCTTAAAAAGGAGCTTACCTCTTGCCCCATCCATTTGCCTAGGTCAACATCAAGTTTAGCCAGATCCGAACTACCGATTTGATGAGCTTCAAAAAGCCTATTCTTTAGCTGTTCTGGGAATGAGGTAGTATGGCACTTTTGGATATCAAAAGACCAACTCCCATCGAAGGAAAACTGACAAAGGGCAATATCCAATCCGTCGCAGGAGGTACCAGACATGAGCCCGATCACTGAGTAGTTTTCCATATTCTTGGGTTAAAAGTTGTTAAGCTAGGCGTAGAGCTAACATTAATTAAAGTTAAGTAAAACCTCAGTTTTTCTGAATCTGTAATTTGCGAATTAATTGACTCGTCAAAATTTGCAACTCTGTATAGATATAGGAAATACCAGAATTAAATCAGGGCTCTTTGATAGAGATGAACTGGTGGAGCAAAAGGTTTTTGATAGTCTGGAGACTGCCATTGACCACTGGAATAGAGAAAGCTTTGATGCCTGTATAATTAGTTCAGTTAGATCCAGTCTGGATGATTTAAAATCCTCGATCTCTTTTGATTTCATATTTCTGGATCGCTTCACTCCAATTCCGATTAAGAATGAATACCAAGCTAAATCCACTCTAGGTCTGGATAGACTTGCTGCGGCCATAGGTGCCTGGTCCTTGGCTGAGGGAGATCATGCTTTGGCTATAGATCTGGGAACATGTATCACCTTTGATCATGTAAGTAGTGGAAGCTATCTGGGTGGTGCGATCAGTCCAGGAATGCGATTAAGATTCAAAAGCATGAATTCGTTGACTGCTAACCTTCCATTGATTGAACTTGATAATGCTCCTGATTTTAAGGTAGGTAAAACGACGGAAGAATGTATGAAAACAGGAGTTTGGAGCGGAATCTCTTATGAAATCCTAGGTCAAATCGATGACTATAGTCAAGAATTTCCTGAAATGCAGACCTTTATGACCGGAGGAGATGCACATTTCTTTGAATCATTAGCAAAAGACCACATATTTGTAGTCCCAAATTTGGTCCTGACTGGATTGAATTGCATACTAAACCACAATGTTGAGTAAAATCAAAATAAATTTGCTGGGTGTTTTTTGCGCCCTTTTGTTGTTTTCAGAGGCTCATGCTCAGTCCAGCGCATCCACCTACAGTGCCCTAGGGATAGGGGAGTTTAACTATTCAGGACTTACCCAAAATCAAGGAATGGGGGGGTTAGGAATTAGTTTTGGAACAGGTTGGAATCCAAATGTGGTGAACCCTGCATTAACCACTAGAAATACCATTTTCAATTTCCAGGCAGCATTGAACTATAAAAGAATCAATGCACAAACCACTGTTGAGCAATCAGATGTTGATGGTGGAGGTCTTTCTTACATCGCGATGTCGTTCCCTTTTAAGTCCGGGAAAATTGGAGCTGGAATGGGCCTAAATCAAATTACCAGTGTGAATTATCGATTAGTAGTAGAGAGTACTGTTCGAGGAGCCGATGATGTAGACGCTACTAATTTCATCGAAGGGGATGGTGGAATCAGTGAGGCATATATCAACTTTGGAGTTCTTGTTGCAAAAAATTTAAGTCTGGGTATTTCTGGATCTTATCTGTTTGGTTCGACAATCCGATCCAATCAACTTAGTTTGACCAATGAGGACGGCAACAATGTAGGTGCTAGAACTGAGTATTATGAAAGATTAACAGTTAGTGATGTAGGCTTTAAATTGGGTGCTCATTACTACTTCCCGATAAGTGAAAATGGAAATCTTCACCTTGGTGCCATTTACCAAGTTTTAGGAGAGGTCAATGGAACTGCTTTCGCAAAGCTTGCTGGCTTGGGCCAAGCAGATGATCCTGATAGTGATGGGGATCTTATTGCTAATGATGATGCGGGTTCAGTTTACATACCAAATCGCCTTGGATTTGGCCTGAGCTATGAAAAATCCAATAAATATGTGATTGGCCTTGAAGCACAGCTTCAGGATTTTAAGGACTACAGATCATTCCTTGGTGAGGAATCGATTTTGAAGGAAGCAGTAAAGATTGGACTAGGGTTCCAAATCGTGCCTAATTACCTAGCTCTTGATAACTTTTTACAGCGAACTACTTACAGATTTGGTGTAGAATATCAGGAGACTCCATATGTCCTTAATGAGCAACCAATCAATGACCTTGGCATCACGTTTGGGGTTTCTGTTCCTGTGAATCAATTGTCACTTGTGAACTTCGCAGTGAAGGTTGGTAGAAGAGGATCTCTGGAGGATGGATTGATCCGTGAGGACTATGTAAACTTCACATTAGGATTCAGTTTGAATGATAATAGCTGGTTTTATAAGCGACCGTTTGAATAATTCCAGAAAAAAATCCGAAATTGGGAAGCTAATTTTCCAAAGAATTCTGGAATTCAAAGTTTGAAATAAGTTAAGCCGAACAAAAATCTATAGAAAATGAATATTAAGTCAACTCTACTAGGCCTCGTCGCTCTACTAATCGTAGGATCTGCGCAAGCACAGGACGGTTGGAACTGGCCCAGTGACCCAACTGAGGAAGCAAAAGCCAGAGAATTGAATGCCGCTTACACAGATTACATGAAGTCTGAGCAATTTACAGAAGCTACTAAGCCTCTGAACTGGCTTTTGACCAATGTACCTGAATTGAATGAGTCCCTATACATCAATGGGGTGAATATCTATAAAGGCGCTGCAGACGAAGCTGCAGATGCACAGCAGAAAAGAGTTTATCAGGATTCTGTAATGTCTATCTATGAAACTAGAGCAGCGATCTATAATAACGAACCGAACTGGATTGAAAATAAGGCTTATTTCAGCTATAACTTTTATAAAGGAAATAAGGAAAAGCTTGGTGATGTAGTTGGAAACTTTGAAAAGGGGATTGAGCTAAATGGCGAGCTTTCCATTCCAGGTCTTTATGCTGCATATTTTGATGCAGTTTACAGACACAATGCCTACAATAAGGCCTATTCTGGAGAAGAGGTACTTGACAAATATGACAGAATTCAGGCATTTCTAGACGCGAAGGAAGCCGAAGGTGTTGACGTGAGCACTCCTCGTCAGCAAACGGAGAAGGTGTTGGTAGCGATGAAGTTGATCGATTGTGAATTCATCGAAAACACCATGGGACCTAGATTGGCTGCAGATCCTTCAAATGAGAAGCTTGCTGATCAAATTTTCAAATATTCTGTACAGTACAAGTGTCTTTCTTCTGATTCTTTCTTGATGGCTTTGGAAATCATTGATTCTAAGAATCCAACTTTTGCGACTTCGCAAGTAAGAGGAATGAGATATATGCAGCAGGGTGAGCCAGAGAAAGCTGA
>CAZLUY010000013.1:0-4135 GCA_964562785.1 uncultured Limnohabitans sp.
ATCTACCAATCTCAAATAGGGCTCCTGAGGAAATTTGGCATCAATAGGAAGAAGTACAGGTTCTTCATCTCCGGGCATTTTAATAGCAAACTCAACTCGTTCTCTACCTCCCGGGATGATGCTAGCATTACTGAGGTATTGATCGGGACTTAAAACATTCTCCAAAATGGCTTGAAGCTGATATTCTCCAAGTACCCCTCTTGATTTCACGTTGGTCAAAACCTTCTTCAAATCGCCTACTCCATGGGCCAAACTTTGCATCTCACCCAATCCTTTTTGGACTGCGTGAAGTTGCTTATTCACCATTTCAAAAGATTGCCCCAATCGAGCTTCTAGGGTTTTCTGTAGTTTTTCATCAACCGTTTCTCGAATTTTCTCAAGCCTTAGCTCAGTTGAACTTAAAAGCTCCTTTTGATTAATATTCAGTTCTTTAAATTTTTCCTTTTGGATAGAATTCATGTTATCCACACTTCATTCAAAGCGCTCTCCAAAATCTTTTAAAGCTTTACCCTGATTATTATTAGAGCGATCAAGACTTTCGAAAATCAATGAAAACTGTCTGGTAAGGTTCTCAGTAGATTCTTTTCGAATCATTTCAACCTGATGATTCATTTCCTGCCTTATGGAAGCAATCTGAGATTCTAAATCATTTTGAGATTTTGATGAGCCTGTTCTAAAAATCAAATAGATCAACAGTATGCTTTGGCCTCCCAAAAGCAGATAAAAAAACAATTCACTCTCCATAAGAAATTAGATCTGATGACTTAAGGTAATCTTTCCGTATTTCCACACCCAAAAAGGATATATATTCTGCGACAGATTCCGTCGGAATTTCCTCCATTGGAACATGACCAGCATTATCATAAACCTTCAGAATAGAACCAGGAATCATTTCTTTCAAGGCCTCACCATTACCTACTGGAATCCAGGTATCATGTTTACCCCATGTAATGAGCGTTGGCATTTTTAGTCGGTCGAATTCTATGTTGGTATTTCGAGGACTAGTCAACCTATCCAATGTAGCTTGTCTATTTCCTTCCCTGAGCATCAATTCAAAATATCTGTCGATGACTTCCTCTGATATTCGCTTGTCATCATAGTACACCTCTTTCATGTTCATTGCGAAGAGAAATCTTGGTGTACATTTCAGCAAAATTTTGGAAAAAAATGGATTCCTGGCAAGGTCAAAAATCCAAGCTCCTCCACCCCTTGAGTTTTCTTTATCCAAACTCTTAGGGCTTTTTACCCTTGGTGGTGCTCCTGCGGAATTCACAAGATGTAAGGTCTTCACCAGATCAGACCGGTCTGACGCCACTTGCATCGCCACAGCTCCTCCCATAGAGTTCCCGGCAATATGAAACTCTTCTAATCCAAGTTTATCTGCAATCCTTAAAACAAGGTCACTATAGTCAGTAATAGAATAGGCCTTTAGCTCATTTGGTCCGGTCAGGCCATGACCAGGAAGATCCAAAGCGATAGTCAAAAAATAGGGACTAAGTTCCTGTTGCCAAGTGTCCCAGGTATGTAGAGAAGAAAAACTTCCATGGATCAGAAATATTGGCTCGCCTTCTCCAAGGAACCTCACATGAATATTTTGTCCATCTATATTCAGAAAGGTTGATTGAGGTGTCTGATATTTTGATTCAATGAAATCAGCGGATAAATCACCTCTATATAGAAGTAACAAAAAGAAAACCAAGCTCAGCATCAGAACCAAAATCACCTTACCCACTCTTTTCAATATCTGCATACCATTAAAAATTATTCAGATTAGACCTCATGCAAAAACTAGGTCAATTCTCTATTTTACTAAAAATTTCACCCTTTGAAGCTTTTTAAATCTCTTAAGTCAATCGGGCCGGGCCCTATCATTGCTGCAGCTTTTATCGGACCTGGTACAGTTACGGTTTGTTCCATTGCCGGTGTGAATTATGGTTTTGGCCTGCTCTGGGCGATGGTTCTTTCAATCATCATGACTGGAGTTTTGCAAGAGTCTTCCGGAAGAATTGGGATCGTTACGGGTAAAGACCTAAGTCAGATTCTTAGATCTTCACCCATGAATAAGGTTTTGAGAACCATGGCCATTCCATTGGTGATTATTGCAATTGGAATAGGAAACGCGGCTTATGAATCAGGAAATATCACTGGTGCATCCCTGGGGTTCGATTTAGTGGTAGATTTTGATTATTGGCTTTTAGGGAGTCTAACAATTGATCCAGGCACATTGATTCTTGGTGTGATCACAATTATCTTACTTTGGGCAGGCTCTATCAAAACAATTCAAAATGTACTGGTGGGGCTAGTCACCTTATTGTCTATAGCCTTTGTTGCCGTAGCAATTCTTAGCCAACCCAAAATAGGAGACATTTTTTCAGGATTACTGCCTGCAGTAAATAATGAGAATATACTTAGTGTAGCCTCCTTAATTGGGACCACTGTGGTACCATATAACCTTTTCTTATACGCTAGCTTGGCAAGGAATAAGTGGTCAAAGCCGGAAGAGGTTCAGGAAATGAGATTAGACATATGGGTTGCTGTCATTCTTGGTGGAATTGTATCCATGGCGATCATAGCTGTTGGAGCCTCAAGCCCTAGCGAGGAGATAAGATCGGCTGTAGATTTATCTGAAGGCCTTGAAACCTACCTAGGATCATCAGCTAAATTCCTAATGGCACTTGGTTTATTAGGGGCTGGAATTACTTCTTCAATTACGGCGCCACTGGCCACCGGATTGGTTATTTGTGGTCTGTTCGGATGGGACCAAAACATTTCATCAAGGCCCATGAGGAGAATAATGATTGGAGTAGTTCTTCTTGGTATTGTGTTCTCCTCCTTAGGATTGCGGCCCGTACAGCTAATTATGCTAGCACAAATAGCAAATGGCATCCTTCTCCCTTTAATCAGTGGTTGGATAATTTGGATAGCTTCGAAGAGAAACCTTCTTGGCATTAACGCCTCAAAACCTATTGGTAAATTGATTGGGGCAATTGTCTGGCTAATAAGCTTAGGATTGGGAATAAAAAGCATTGTTCAGGTACTATCCTAATCATCCCTTTCTGCTTCACCCTTCTCCTGGATAAGAAATCAAACCATCCATACTTCTTCACTTTGAAATTCAAGGCGCACATGATATTTTCAAAATTGATTGTTTAAACCTCAATAAACCTATCCTATGAAATTCTCGCTTCTCAAAGCCTCAATAGCCATCTTCTGCTTTGCATTAATTATTCAGTCAACTTCAGCGCAGATCGGAGTTGGCACTGAACCTATCAAAGGCGCTAAGCTTTATCTGGATGGTACCAGAGAAATGCTTGATAAAAACTGGGAGTACTGGGAAGGTCCAAGATTTTCAACAGAGATGCCTATTAAATGGCCATCTTCTACAGACCCAAAAACAGGCCAGCCTGTTATCAGTTCGAATGATCCTGCTGGGGCAGGTGGAAAATACGGCGCAGCGGATATTGTAACAAAGGACAAATTCGAAGATTTCAGAGCTCATGTAGAATTTATGATCACCTCTGAAGGCGGTAATTCAGGAGTATATCTTCAGAATCGGTATGAGATTCAAATTCTAGATGGCGATTATGGACTGCACGGAATGGCCGCTGTGATTAATGAACATCTCCCCAATGAAGAAGCATATAATGGCATTGGAGAATGGAATGCCTATGACATAATGTTTAGAGCAGCTCGTTTTAAAGATGGAGAATTAGTGGAGCAACCCAGAGTGACTGTTTATTTCAACGGCAAGAAGATTCACGAGAATAGAGAAATTGCCCAAGTATGGGGAGGACCTAACTCAGGTCTTGACGGTGGTAATGATGGTGGGAAGGGAATCACAGACAGACCGGGTGGTTTGAAGCTCCAAGCTGAAGGTCATGCAGTGCTTTATAGAAATGTATGGATTAAAGAAATGAAGCTAAAGGCGGCAGAAACTGATTTCTAACCACGATGTGGTTCAATTAATAATTGACCCCTGAAGTACTACAAGTTTCAAACCCTAAATGAGCCCAATCATTTACATGGACATCCAATTCAACGAAAGTTCCTGGAGCCATATTTTGGTAAGAATCCCCTGTTAAGTGGGAGAATAGAATTGAGATTATCGGGTTATGCCCAACGATTAAACAAGAGT
>CAZLUY010000014.1:0-7962 GCA_964562785.1 uncultured Limnohabitans sp.
TGGAATCTTCCTGTTGCCAGATGAATTAGATTCAGATTTTATTTCAGGAGTTTTTTAATGGCGTTCACAATGACTTCTGGCTCATCAATATGAACTTGGTGTCCGCTCTTAGAGGCCATGATTTGTTCACTGTTTGAAGAAAGACTGAGTAAATTCTTCTGTAAGCTTTTGGAATGGGACTCAAGTTCTTCGTAGCTCCAGTTTTATCACCCTCTTTTGATCTAGGCTCCTGACCCTATAATCCCTCTAGTTATAGCTTCCTCTTAATTCGTAGGAGTTATTCTTGAACTCATTTTCAATCTCGTTAAGGCGACTTAAGAACTGTTCAGGAGCCATCTCTTTAACTTTAGAAATATCCTTGATGGCTTCTTTTGAATTGCCTAGATAGTAATTGGCGATGCTCTTATTCAGGATAATAGACCAAGCTTCCGGATAGGTCTTTAAAGAAGTTTTGGAATAATCTAAGGCTTCTTGAAAAGAACCAAGTCTCAATAAGAAAATACTGAATTCATTAGCTTCTGGCTCGCTAAGACTCATATTTTTTGTTTCCTCAATTGTTGCCAATAGCTCATCCTCTTTGTCAAGGCGTTTGAGTAATCTCATTTTGGTAGAAAGATTCGTGACATTCTTATTGGCCGCAAAACCACCATAGCCTCCTTCAATGGAGCGCATTGCCCAGCTCAGAGCTTCCTCCAGGTTGGTGTCGTGATTAAGGCACCACAAAGCGGCGTCATTCCACGCTTGCCAATGATAGGTATTAATACCTCTGAGCTCTTCTCTAAAACTCGCGACAACCGTCTTGTTTAAGTCTACTTCAACTTTAAAGGGAATGCGTTTTTCGCCCCATTCTAATCCAACCACCAAGGAGTTCTCGGACCTATTCAGAAATTCATAATCAAGTTGTTCTGAATTAGTGCAGGTTTCGGATCCGACGCTGACCTTAAGGACCGGGTCATTTTCGACATCCAGATAATAACTGCCCCACTGATCTTCAGGCTGGACAAAAAGCAAGGTGTAGGTATCATTTTCCGGAATGACGTGAAAGCCATATCTACCTGCCTTTAAAGCTTGCCCTTCAATAAGAACGTCCGTAGTGAACTCCATTGTCGTAGACATATTTGCTCCAGCTCTCCAGGCAATAGGGTTTCCTCCTTGAGGAATTTCATTGTTCCAAACATCCCTATTTCTTAATGCAGGACTAGAATAAGAAATGGTAATATCTGTAACTCCCAGACGTTGGGTCTCGGAAACTTCTGGACTGGCCATTGGGATTTTTATGGTATGAAATTGCCCAAAAGACAAGCTGCTGATTGCGGTAAATAAGAGGGTAAATAGTGTGGTTCGTTTCATTTATGTGCTTAATTGATTTCGAACAAATCTATTGTAGCACACTATAATGAGAGTTCGGATTCACGAAAAAACGCTTATTCGAACCAATTAATAGGGGTTGCCTATGTAACTTTTGGATTTAACCAGTGGAATAAAGTTTAGCTTTTGTTTTTCTAAACTCCGTTGGTGTCATTCCCACCTTCTTCTTAAAAAGGGTGTTGAATACAGACTTACTGTTGAAGCCGACATCATACAGGATTTCAGAGATGGTAAGACTTTCCTGATTTTCAATCAGTAGTTTTTTGGCCTCTTCAATTCTAAAGGCATTGAGGAAATCATAAAAATTCCCCTTGTGAAAAGTCTTGATAATTAAGGAGGTGTTTCGCTCGGATAAACCCACCGCATTGGAAATGTCAACCAATTTCAAATGTGCATTGGTGTACAATTCCTGCTGAGCCATCAAGTCTAAAATTCGATTGTAATTATCCTCGGTGACAACCGTTTTTTCAATGTTGGACTTTTTGATTACCCTCAGTCCTTTGAAGAATAGCTCTGGTGAGTAAATCGCTATGACCAGGGTGAGGTTGGCGAGAATTAAGATCGACGCGACACCTATGAATTTTGAAATCAGAGCATAGTCCATATTGCCCATAAGGGCAAAGACAATTTCAAAAAGGAAGGCAAACCAAACCACTAGAAAGGCCAGTAATAGGTTTTTCAGCCAATTTTGAATCTTGGTGTCTTCTCCTTTTTGCTTGATAAGCATAAAGGCAAAAACCGTGTAGGAAATGGATTGAGTATAATAGAGAGCGGTGATGCCATAATCCGCAGTGACACTTTGAAATGGACTAATCACCAGCACCAGATTGAATAGAAAAAAAGCACCAAAAAGAATGAAATGCGGCCAATCCACCTTAAGGTTCACAAGAGATTTGGTGACTAGATATCTCGCAAAGAAGTATAAGAAGGGTGTGTATAAAAACAGGGCCGATGACAAAAGCAAAACCAATGACTCATTGATCGGCCAGTTGAGTGCGTAGGTCAGATTGGTAAATAGGGTAACACCTTTTGCAATCAGGAAAAAGCCAAGAAGTTTCACCCCATAGGTCACTACTTTTTGATTGACAAGAATCAGAATTCCTATCAATAGAAAGTTAAAAGCAGCGATCGTCTGTATGGTGTTAAGAAATTCCATGGATCAATCAAGGGATAAGGATTAATTGGGTTACCCTTCTAAATTCAAAAATAGAAAGCTGGTCAGGAATCTGAAACAGCCTTATGGAATTAAAGAACTATTAACATTAGCAGGGTTTAAATCTCAGATTGGAGAGCCCATATCATTTCTCGTACTCGATTTTATGAATCTTCCAGGTAAAACTAGCTGCTGGAGTCTTGACCGAAACCTCATCGCCTACTTCCTTTTTCAGCAGGGCCTGAGCAATCGGTGAGTCAATGGAAATGACATTTTTTCTTCCGATTAGTTCTTCATACCCAACTATCCTCAGGCGCTTCTTTAAGCCATTTTGGTTTTCTATTTCTACCCAGGCCCCGAACATGACTTTTCCTTCCTGATGGGGGTGGTAGGTGATTATCTTAAAGTTGTCAATACATCTTCTCAGATAGAGTAATCGCTTATCGATTTCGCGAAGTCGCTTTTTATTGTAGTGGTAGTCAGCGTTTTCAGACCGATCTCCCAGGCTAGCCGCCCAGGAAACTTTGGCGGTAGTTTCTGGTCTTTCAATTCTCCAAAGATGGTCAAGCTCTTTTTTGAGTTTTTCCATTCCTTCCGGAGTGATCATTGGGGTTCTCATTTGGCAAAGATACTTTGAATCCTATTTGTTTTGATATAGGTTTTCATACAAGTCAGGAGAGGAAAGAATAAACTTATCGCTTTTGGTTTCATTGAGCTACCCTTTTAAAACTTTCTCACTAAGCAGCAGAATGGCCTTCTTCAATCGTGGTGCTTATTTAAGGATCACAACTCACCACTAAAATCAATATTGATTAAAATGATCTTGAATTTTGCTAATGTCTGTTGTTTGTGTTAGGGACAACATCAACAATATTCTTGCCTTGTTAGGCGGTAAATCATTGGCGATAATAATTGGTGTGCCTTCAGGATTCGATCCCATAATCCTGCTTCCTTTGATACTTGACGAAATTACAATGGGTTTATGAGTCGAATCCAAATTATATACTTGGCTCATGCCATTGCTAAGTCGCCCGCCGGCAAATGAACTGATTACCAATCCCTGGTTTGGTCTGTTTTTGAAATAATCAAAAACACTTGATTCTATTCCCGCAAAGTCTTTAACAATATCTACTTGAGGTAAACTATCTAATTCGTAAACATTGAATTCGCTTTCCACCGTGTGAAGCTTGATTGGGGAACGATAGAAAGTCACTTTTTCAGGATCACAGAATCCAAGAAACCCAAGCTCAGTAGAAGGGAAAGCATCTACTCTTCGGTTATTCATTTTCAACAAATCTCTCCCGGCACTAATGTTGTCATTCATCACCACCATCACTCCCTTACCAATTGCTTCTGGTGATATGCCCACACGCACCGCATTGATCAAATTGGCGGGTCCATCTGCGGAGATTTCATTTGAAGATCGCATTGAACCTACAAGTACAATAGGCACTTTGCTCTGATGGGTCAGGTTGAGGAAGAATGCCGTTTCTTCCATCGTGTCAGTGCCATGAGTAATAATTATTGACTTAATGTTAGGGTTGTCATCGAGGGCAGCCTTGATGTGTTTCACTAATTGGAGCCAAATTGATGGAGTCATCTTTGATGAACCAATATTTACAAACTCATCCACCTCAACTTTGGCATATTGATTTAGCTCAGGAACTGCCTGAATGAGTTCATTGCCTTCAATTAATGGCGCATTGGTCTTGCTGGCTATTGTCCCTCCAGTAGTGATTATTAGGACATGTGGTTTTACTGGATCCTGGGAATAAGAAACGGACCAGGAAAAAAATAATAAGGTAAAAAGTAAAATCTTATTCATAAATAAGCTCTTATTAAGTGCCAAACTATAAATACCAACGTCCCGTGTAACAGTAGTGCGTTTAACCGCCACCCATGGTACTTTTATCCATTAAAAATAGACAAGTTGAACGAAGTCGTACCCGAATGAGCCAACTTTCCGTTTGGTTTTGCAAATACCGAAATCCATCCCTTACCCCGCAAAGCCAGCATTACTTATACATCGTGCTAGGCCGAGTTATTTAAGTACGTAAACCGTCTTATTCTTCTCGCCTTCCTTTGTAAATAAACCTAGTTCAATCCCTTTTTTTAAATCCCTACTTGCCGTAGCGGATGAAATATCCTTAAAGACGTTCATATAATCCTTTCTGGAAAAAGTCTTCAAACTTTGACTTACGAAATACTCCAGTCGTTCCACATCACTAAATCTTCGATTATTGAACACAAGTAGCCCATCTAATGATTCATTGATTACCCCTAACATGTATTCAAGGAAAACCGTCGACTTTCCTGTCTTATCACTTATTGCCAAAGCTTTGTAATAATCCTCTTGTGTTTGGCTAATCAAAGTTTCAAATGGGAGAAACTCAAAAACTGGATATTCTTCCTTCAAGATTAATGTTTGCCATAACCTACCCATTCTTCCATTTCCATCAAGAAAAGGATGAATAAACTCCATTTCGTAGTGAAAAACACAACTCTTTATTAAACAAAGTTCATCTGGGTCTTTGAGGTACTCAAATAGGTCTTTCATTAAGCCTGGAACATTTTCAAAAGGTGGTGCTAAATGTTGAACTTGCTCAGCTTTAACTATTCCTACTCCTTGCTTTCTAAATTCACCTGCTCCTTTAACAAGACCTTTCATCAAATCAAGATGTGCTTCTAAAAACGAATCAATAGAATACGGAGAGTAGTTCTCTAAATTCTCATAAATTGAAATTGCATTTAGAACTTCTTCAATATCCTTTTTAGGACCAATAACTCTCTTTTCTTCCAGAAGGGCTGTGATTTGTTCTTCAGTCAACGTATTGCCTTCAATACTCAATGAAGAATGAATCGTTTTGATTTTATTCTGCTTCCTCAGTTGAGGAGATGGTTTATCTAAAAAGTTGGCATTTACCTCTCCAAGCTTCTCTGATATCTGAGATATCAGCTTTAGAATAGCAGAAGTAATATCGTAAGGAGGTTTCATGATAGTATCATTTGATACTATCAAAAATAATCCTTTATCTCGATTTACTCAGATTATTTGCTCTAATTCGGCCTGACGACTAACTAAAATGAGTATGCGCCCAGGTTGCTAGAAGCACGGAAGTTTCTGTCTCGCATTGTCCTATCAAATAGCGCACTTCGCATATTCATTTTAGTGTTTGTTACCAGCTTTTGTTTTCATTGTATCAACTAGGATCTTCTATCTGATCAGCTACCCAGATGTTAATCTGTTTTTCCAATATTTTTAATGGGAGACAACCATTTTTGAGTACTTCATCGTGGTAAGACCGAATATCAAATTTATCTCCTAGTTTCTCTTTCGCTTCTTCTCTTAGTCGAATGATCGTTTGCTCGCCAACTTTATAGCTAACAGCTTGCCCCGGAGTGACCATATATCTCTCTATTCTTTGTTCTGCTACCTCCTCGGTTACTGGTTGATTTTCGAGAATGTAAGCAATTGCTTTCTCTCTTGACCATCCTTTTGCATGCATACCTGCATCCACTACACAGCGAACAGCACGCTCCATGTCATTGCTCAACCTGCCTAGATATTGATAAGGATCTTCGAACATTCCTAACTGAAGACCCAGCGTTTCCGCATAAAGAGCCCAACCTTCCCCGTAAGCACTCATCCAATAGGACTTTCTGAATTCTGGTATGTCGGCTTCCTGCTGCAATGCTATTTGGTAGTGATGGCCAGGTATCGCTTCATGAATAAAGAGTGTTTCCATGTCAATATAGCTGTATGATTTAGGATCTCTAACTGTCTCGTAAAAGATGCCTGGTCGAGATCCATCTCTGGCAGGTGGCATATATTGTGCATTTGCTCCTGCTTCTCTAAATTTCTCTGTTGCTCTTACTTCAAATAAGGCTTTAGGAACCAAATTGAAAAGTTTTTTTAATTGAGTTTCCATTCTTTTCTCGAAAGAACGGTATCGGTCGAGCACTTCTTCTTCTGTTTCAAATGGAGCGAACTTTTGGTCTGAGCGAACATATGCAAAAAAGCGATCCAGTTCTCCATCGAAGCTGACAGCATTTTTCAATGAATCCATTTCATTTCGTATACGAGCAACCTCTCTAATTCCTAGATCAAAAATGTCATCTGGAGTCAAATCTAGTGTGGTGTAGAAATCAAGCCAATACTGATACTCTGCTTCCCCTTTGCTATTGTCCAATAGTCCAGTGGTTTCGCGGGTATTGGGAATATACTGCTCTTCTATAAAGGAATTTAGTTTGGCGTATGCTGGCTGCAATACATTCTTGATGGACGTGGTATAGTCCTTAATCAATTGAGTTCTTACGGTACTATCTATTGATTCTGGGAGATTATTTAAAGGTCTGTAAAAGATACTTTCTTCGGGAGCAGTTTCGTACAAAGGTTTTAGTTGTGCAGGAACTTTGATCATAGATGCTCTTGGTGTAGTATTTTTCAATTCTAAACCGATGGTCATATTTGCAATAGCCTGATCCACCCATTCCCTGAAATAGTTCATTCTACTAATGAAATTTCGGTAATCTTGCTCTGTTTTAAATGGTACATATGAAGTGCCTGATGCTACCGTTGCGAAATGTTGCGGGAAGCTAAAAACAAATTGATCCACTGGTCGATAAAAGCCGTATTTATTGTCCAGTCGCCTGTTTTCTGTTTCAAGTTTGTAGGTTAATAATTCAACGCTCAACCGTTCATTGGAAGTGAGTGATTTTTTATCAATAGCTGCAAGTGTATCGAGATACTTTTGATTGAGTGTGAGATTATTTTTTATATAATCTTCTCCAATATTAATTGCCAAACGGTCATTATACTTATGAACATCGTTACGAGTCGCCAGCAATGGATTTAATTTATATAGTTCAATTGCGTATTCATCAAATATTGGATTCAAAGAAATTTTTTCACCTCCTTTTGGTGAACAACTACACAATACGATTATGAAAATTGTAGTAGTTTTTGATAAGTAGCTTTTCATATTTATTCTTTAGCTATTACGAATTAGGTAATCCCTCACGTCAGATTGCTGGTAACCTTTAGCTTCCCGTGATATAAATATTCCAGGAAGCGGATTAATTAACTTAAAGATAGGAAAGACAGGTTGAGAACCATGCGCTATCCAGGTATTGAGACCTATTGGGCGATTTGGTACCTGCTTTCCGATCTTAAGTTTCAGATAGATATTCGGGAGTCAGTGTGTAGCTGAAGGTCCCACTATCAAGGTTTAGAAAGATAAGTTATGAACAAATCAGTAACTCCCCAATTAGTGTATCCCTTTGTTGTAGGAATAGACGTGAGCAAAGAAAGCATGGACATCTGTATGATTGAGATGGTCACACAAGAGCAGAAAACCGTATGCCTGACCAACACCTCCGAAGGTTATGTGAAGCTGAAACGGTGGATGAAGCAACACGGCAATGATGATCATGAGCGTACG
>CAZLUY010000015.1:0-10370 GCA_964562785.1 uncultured Limnohabitans sp.
ATGGCAGTACTTTCTGTCAATACCACCTTATATGGGGCGTCCAAAGCCGTTTTAGGATCGCCATATATCAAGTCCCAGGAGAATACATCAAAAGCGGTGGAATCCATAAAAAAGATCCCCGTCTCCTGATAGGGTATATCCTCATGCATAAAAAGGATATCAGATCTACCAGAGAATCGAACTACCTTCTGGATCTCAGGGAAGTCATTCTGCAAAGCAGGTCCTACAGGGGCATTACCCCAAACCCAATAATCATCATAGCTCTTGCCTTGTACTTCATCATCGGCACTCGTACTACCGTGAATTACTCGATAAATCCGATCGTAATTTGCATGGTAGGTATCGTAGCTAAGTTCTTTCTTAACGAAGTTGAAAATCAGAAAGCAACAGGCAATACCAATTCCTAAACCAAGAATATTTATTAGGGAATAGACCTTATTCTTGAGTAGATTTCTATAGGCTATTTTGATGTAGTTCTTAAACATGCTTCTAAGCTTTAATCTTTTTTAATGCTATTAATAGGATTGGCCATCGCCGCTAAGCTGGTTTTATAGATCACGGTAATTAGGCAAACCACCATGGTTAAGACAGCTGATCCTATTAGTAAAATATAAGTGCGGTCAATTTTATAAGCGAATTCATCGAGCCAGCTGCTCATGGCATAAATCGCGATTGGTGTGGCAAGAAGAATTGAGAATAAGACCAGTAAAACGAAATCTTTGGACAATAGACCGGCGAGCTCGGGCACCGAAGCGCCAAGTACTTTGCGAAGTCCAATTTCCTTTGTCCTTCTATCCAGGCTAAAAGAAATCAATCCCCAGATTCCCAAAAGACTGATGAGAATTGCCAAGCCTGTAAAGGTGTAAGCTACTTTTTCCAGCCTTTGCTCTTCGGCATAGGTCTTTCTCAAATCTTCATCCAGGAATGAATATTGGAATGGAATTCCGGGCAAAACTTCTTCCCAGATTCCTGATATAGAAGCCAGGACTTCATGTTCATTTTCACCGTTGAAACTGACAATAAGATTAGCCAGCTCATCTCCATAAAAAGTAGCAACAGGTAAAATTTCGCTTTTCAATGAAAGGTAATTGTAATCCGAAATCACTCCTATCACCTCCCAGGAATCCCTCGGGCTACCATCAGAACTCCATTGTTCGAAGATGTATCCAATGGCTTCCTCCTGAGGGATATTGAAAACATCGAGAAACTTTTCGTTGACCACCATTCGATTGGAGTCAGTATCCACCATGGTTCTTCCTTGTAGCAATTCAATATCCATAGCCTCGAAGAAGTTACCCTTGGCATAATTGACCTGAACTACCACCCCTTCCGCTATGTCAGTTCCTCTTTTATAGATTTTATTGTCGAACCAAATATTCTGTGAAGGATAAAACTGCGTAGCACTCACTTCATCCACCAGACTCAGCTGCTCGAACTCATTTTTTAAGTTCTCATAGGAAGCAGAAACAGTCTCCGTCTTCATAGGAATAACCAGTTTCTGATTCTTTGAAAAACCTACATCTACATTATTCAGGTGACTCAGCTGTTGAGAAACCACAGCAACTCCATACACCAAAATGAAGACCATTGCGAATTGAAATACAACCAGGCTATTTCTAAGGGTAAAGCCCTTTGATCTTTCCTTCAACTCACTTTTGAAAATCCTAGAGGGATCAATCATTGATAGGAAAAAGGCAGGATAGGCTCCTGAGATCAATCCGGTAATAAGCCCAAGACCTAAAATGGAACCAATCATCGCAGGACTCCACAAATCCGATGAAATCAGATTGCTATCAAAGAGCTGATTTATAAAAGGCAGTAAAACGGCGACAATAGGAAGGGCTATAAATACGGCCAATACTGAGGTCAACAATGACTCCACACCAAATTGAGCCATCAAGGCATCTCCTGTGGCACCATTGACTTTCCTTACTCCGATTTCCTTGGCGCGTCTCGTAGCCTGAGCCGTAGTTAGGTTTATGTAATTAATACAGGCCATCAACTGTATAAAAAAGCCAATGGCAATGAGCATATAGATGTAGCTGATGTCCGAGATTTTGCCAAGCGGGAAGCTATAATCCGAAGTTTTCAGATTGATATCTGTGAGAGGAATTAAGCCAAGAGTCTTGTCCATTTCGGCCATCTTTAATTCCTCTGCAGCATTCCTTTTCAAGAAGTCAGCTAAGCTTCCTTCCAGAGCTTGAGGGCTTGTCCCTTCAGCTAATTTTACATAGGTATGTACAAAGTTATTTCCTGCCCATCCTTGGTAAGTGAGAACAAAATTTCCTAAACCAGTACTTGGCATACTGATTAAATAATTTGGCCGGAGATGGGTCTTCTTTTCCGAGTCATCGAATACTCCAGTTACCTCTCCCAAGAAGTTATCTCCTTCAGATGACATTTGAATTTCTTTGCCCAAGGCAGAATTGCCCTTACCAAACAATTTTTCTGCAAGACTAGCAGAAAGAACCAGGCTACCTGGACGATCTAAGGCTGTATTTAAATCCCCTTCAAGAAGCTGGTATGAGAATACGTCGAAAAAAGTAGAATCAACTAAATAGTGGTCGCTTTCAAAGAAGGTGTCTTCGGAGTCTGTAGGTTCCAATAAAAACTCACCCCCCATATTTACCACTCGAGTTTGGGTAATTACTTCTTCGAAATCACTGGCTAAACCCGGGCCGATAGGTGGTCCAGCACTTACGAGGTTAGCGTCAGGCTGATCTCCGGGATGATTTATAAAAGTCGTAACCTTAAAAATGCGATCATGATCATCAAAGTGCTCCTCGAAACCAAATTGAGAAAGTACGAAAAGCATAATCGCCAAACTACAGGCAGTACCTGCTACCAATCCAAGAAGATTGATCAACCCGAAAGACTTCAGGTTGATCAGATTTCTCCATGCTATTTTTAAGTGATTCTTAAGCATCAGGGATTGGCTTTAATCTTACTCTTCAGAAAATTCAAGAGAGATAGTTCCTCCTGAGCTTTGCATAGTTAGGCTATGACCTCCACCATTTAACTCTCCTTCGATCTCATTCTTTTCGATATTTCCGGAGAAGTTTTTCAAATCAGTTCTTACTCTTCCACCTCTTAGATCAAGATCAAGTCCAACTGATGCTGGTACGGTTACAGTAACGCTGCCACCGCTAGTTTTAAATTCCAGATCATCAGTGATTTCTTTCAATGAAGCTCTAACAGAACCTCCGCTAGTATAAGCGCCGATGCTTCCTACGATATTATCTATTCGAACGCTTCCACCGGAAGTTTGAACCTCAAGGTCTCCTTCCAGGTCGGCTACCTTTACAGATCCACCGCTAGTTTTCACAGAAACATCACCTTCAAATCCACCCATAGTGAAAGATCCGCCGGATGACTTGGCTTCTACATCGCCAGAACCATTTAGGATATTCATGCTTCCTCCACTTGTAGCAATATCATAGTCACCATCCACGGCTTCTATGGAAATAGAACCGCCACTTGTTCTGAAATACGTTTCTGTTTCTGTTGGAACTTCGACCTCAAAGTAGACGCGCATCTTTTGGTCGTTCCAATTCCAGCCTGTGCTAGACTTTCTCTTGAAAACGAGGTTTACCTCATTTCCTGAGTGTTCCATTTTCAATGTATAGTCACCCATGTTCTCCTCCACTTCATCTGGAGATAAGTAACTCTTACCATTCTTATCCTTGGCATACATTCTTACTACGACCTGGTCACCTGAGGTACCCACGACGTTTACTGAAGAACCAGACGTCTCAGCAGAGAACTCAGCGGACGAACCGGTATCAAAAGTTCTTTCTCTGAAAGGCTCGGCATCCTGAGCCAAAGTTTGAGGAGAAAAGAATAGGCCGACCATAAGCAGGCAGGCAATACAAAGAAGGTTGTGGAAAGTTTTCATAATTCGGAAAATTGATTTTTCTCAATTTTTTCCAGTTTCATGCCAGAATAATTATGCCCTGAAAGCCATTTTAGGGCACTTCCCATGTGGTCCTCTTGTATGGACGAACATTTTTGTTCGTCTGCGGTCAAAGTCAAAAACCCCCTAATTCCTTATTAGATGGTGATTTTTAAAAACAAAAAAGATGAGGAGTGACCCTCATCTTTCTCAATATTTTTTGAATAAGCTTTTTACTCCGCTCGCAAGCTATCAACTGGGTTTGCCAAAGCTGATTTTAAAGTCTGGAACCCAACGGTCATGGCAGCAACCAATAATATAAACACAAGTGGAAGAGTAAATAAATCCCAGTTTGGCACAAAGCGCGCTGCATAATTCTGAAGCCATTCAGACACCAAATAATAGGACAATGGAACTGCAATTATACCGGCTGTACCAACCATGATCATAAAGCTTTTTGAAAGCTCCCAAACCAATGATGGCTTTGATGCTCCAAGCACCGTCCTTACCCCTATCTCCTTTGTTCTTAATCGAATCATAAAGGATGACAATCCAAATAAACCAAGAACTGCGATCAAGATGGAAAGCAAGGTGAATAGGAGCACTACACTACCAAATTGATTATCCTGCTGGTACTGGGCATTATAAGTGTCATTTAGAAAGAAATATTCATAACTCGCTCCGGGGTAAACCTGCTCTATAGTCTCTGCTACATTATTCACGGCAAGCTGAGCATCTGTGGTATTCAGCTTAATCAAGAAATGGTCAGTCGATGGCTGATTTCTCAGAAGCAAAGGCATGAACTGCTCTTTCGGGCTTCTTTGATAATAGTTCTTGAAAACACCCTTGATTATGGACGGCTCTTGATCTGAAGACCAGAAAAAAGTGATTTGCTCATTGATTGCATCTTCAGGGTTTTGGAAACCTAGTATCTGAGCAGTCCTTTCGGAAATGATTACCTCCTGCTTTGGAGATTCCTTTCTGAACCTTTCTCCCGCTAAAAACTCAAGCCCCATTACCTCCGGGAAATTTGCCTGAATTCCATAATGATAAAGGAGCATACCATCGGTCTCTTCATCCTGACCCAAGCGTGTAATCCCACTTGTCGAGCTTAAGTCCTTTGTGTTGTCTCCTGGTACCGAACCAGACATCGTAATCGCCGAGACCCAAGTTTGTGAGGTCAACTCGGATTGGAAAGCTGAGCTCTTAGCCACTTCGATAGAATCGCTCGCATCCAATTGTGGGACTTTCACCACTAGTGTATTATCAATCCCGATCCCTAAGTCCTGAGATGTGAGGTATTTCATTTGCTTGAATACTGCAAAAGAAACGCAAAGCAGAACAACTGAAGCGATGAACTGAACATACACGAGTGACTTTCTAAGGATAATTCCTTTCGTAGTATTGGAGAATTTACCCTTAAGTACACTGACAGGGTTGAATCCTGAAAGAACAAGGGCTGGATAGAATCCCGAGATGATGGTACCTACTAGCACAAATCCTGAGAGCAACATCGCGAGCTTCAAGGATCCAAAATTCTCAATGCTGATTTCAATTCCCACGAATTCTCTAAAAGTTGGGAAAACAACAAAGAAGATGAGTAAGGCAAGTAAGGTTGAGAGGAAATTGATTAGGAAGGCCTCCGCAAAAAACTGGAAAACTAGCTGAGTTTTGGAAGAACCAATGGCCTTGCGAATTCCTACCTCTTTCGCTCTATCCATGGCCTTGGCGGTAGCAAGATTGATATAATTTATCCAGGCTAAAGCGATAATGATCAAGCCAATAAAGAACATGAAATTGACCGTTTGGGCATTTCCATTTACCTCAGGCTCATACGTCTTATTTGAGTAAAGATGGATATCCTTGATACCTTCTGAAATAATGACTTCCGAATCGATATTAGGGTTCCTTTCGGTATACTCCACCAATTTCCCATTGAAATCATCCACATCAGTTCCTTCTTGCATTAGCAGGTAAGTATATTCATTATTGGCATTCCAAAGATTATTGGGGTACCATTCCATAATCAAAGGAAGCGTCTCATGAGAGATCAGAAGATCATACTTGATATGTGTATTCATGGGTAGATCTTCGAATACACCCACCACTTCTAAAGGCAACTCGGCCTGTGACGGCTCCAAAGATTCTCCCAAAACATCCGTTCGACCAAAGTATTTTATGGCCGTGCTTTCTGAAATCACAAGCTTGAAAGGCTCCTTAAAACTTTCCAGGTTTTGGTCATTCAGGATATTAAGAGAAAAAATATCGAACAGGGTAGAGTCTGCGAAGTAAACCTGATCCTCATAGCTTTTGAAGTTGGTCGTCTTCGATACCATTTCGATTTCATCCAAAGGAAAAAGCCGGACAAAATTTTGCACCTCTGGATATTGGTCCATTAGTTCCTCCCCTAGTAATTGATAAGTCTGTGAGTCATTCGCGATGAACTCATTCCCATCATACATGTCGATGGACAGTCTAAAAATCCTACTGGCCTCCGCATGCATCTTTTCATAGCTTCTTTCAAAATCTACATAAAAGAAAATCAGTAAGGTACAGACCACTCCGATCGTAAGGCCTGAAATGTGAATGAAGGTAGTTGACTTGTTCCGTAAAAGATTTCGGACCCCTATTCTTAAATAATTTTTGAACATGGCGATTGTGGTTTCATGCCTTTTTAATCTAGGACTATGCCATCCAAAAAGGGGCTCTATTTTTTATAGAACCCCTTTTTCATGTTTTTCTCTTAGTCTCCTCGCACAAAATTGTCCGATTCCGACCAAAGTCCGAAAAGAGCGTTACTCTCCTGCTTTGATACTTTTAACCGGGTTGGCCCAAGCCGCTTTCAAGGATTGAGACATCACAGTCGCACCTGCTATCGCACATGAAATAACTCCCGCAATAAGGAAGGTGGTCCATGATATTCCGATATGGAATGCAAAGTCTTCCAGCCAGCTATTCATCCCGAAATAGGAAATGGGAACAGCCAAGACAAAACCAATTATTACAAGCTTTAGAAAGTCTTTTCCGAGTAAAAAGAGAATACTGCCAGTCTCTGCCCCAAGAACTTTTCTAATCCCAATTTCCCGCGTTCTCTGCTGAGTTGCGAAGGTCGTCAACCCAAAGAGACCCAGAATCGAGATCAAAACCGCTAGACCAGAAAAGAATGAGAATATAGTTCTAACTCTCTCCTCAGCTTCATACTGACGATTGAAGCCTTCATCTACAAACTGCGGCTCGAATGGAAAATCAGGTCTTAATTCTGCCCATTCCCTCTCAAGGTAAGCCAGAGTTTCTTCTCGGTTCTCAGCATTGATTTTAAGGCTTACTCTGTTATTTCTATCCTGAGAAATCATAAATACAATTGGAACAATTGGCTGATGCAAAGACTCAAAATGGAAATCATCCATCACTCCAGTAATAAAGCCTCTTCTTCTACCATAATTGAAGGTCTTTCCAATCGCCTCTTCTGGATTTTCATAGCCGATATCGCGGATAGCGGTTTTATTGAGAATAAATGCCTCTGTACTATCACTAGCTCGCAGTACATCAAAATCTCTTCCTGCGACCAATGGAATCCCATAGGTATGAAGGAAGTTATGAGAGACATGGATATCAGCAATTCTAATATCCAGTTGAGTCAATTCACCATCCACCTCTGCAGTCGCTCCTTGTGAATCCAAAAGTCGACCCGAGGGGACTCTACTTGAGATGGCGATTTCCTGAATATCAGGGTGGCTTTCCAAACGATCTTTTAACAATTGATAGTTCTGCTCAATCTGTCTACTTGTAGGTAGGACCACTATATCATCCTTTTTGAAACCTAGGTCCTTGGATTGCATAAAGTCCAGCTGACCAATAACAACAAGTACGGCCACTATCAGAATTACAGAAATTGAAAACTGTCCAACTACTAGGAATGATCTGAAGTTTTCATGCCCCTTCCCTACTTTAAACACACCCTTCAGCACTCTAGCAGGCTGAAAACCTGAAAGGAATAGTGCAGGATAGCTTCCTGAGATCAGTCCCACAAATAGGATCAATCCGAAAACTCCAATAAAATATTCTGGATGGGCAATGAAATTCAAGCTCAGATCTTTCTGAGTGAAATTCGCAAACTCGGGTAAGAAGAGGTAAACAATTATCAGGGCGATTAGCATCGAAATAGAAGTCAGAATAAAAGACTCACCCATAAATTGATTTACCAATCCTGAGCGATCTGCTCCTAGAACCTTTCTCAAGCCTACTTCCATGGATCTAAGAGAAGATCTGGCTGTCGAGAGATTCATGAAATTGATACAAGCGATCAAGAGAATAAATAAGGCAACCGCCACATAAACATATACCAAATCGATGTCGCTATTAGCTTCGATCTCTGTATCCAGGTTAGAATACAAGTGAATATCGGTTAGTGGCCACAGGAAAAGCTTTGTTCCTTCAGACATTGGAGTTCCTGCTCTGGTTTCCCCCATATGTCTATCGATAAGTGCCGGTAACTTATCCTCAAAAGTCTGTCTGTCTACACCTTCAGCAAGAAGCAGATAGGTGGAGAAGTTATTCCCTCCAAAATTGCTCATCATGGCTTCAGGTCCACCATAGAACTGAATTACCGGTGCCATAGACCCAAAAATGGTAGGATGGAAATGAGAGTTATCTGGAACATCTTTGAAGACCGCACCAACCTGTACGTTGAACTTAAATCCAGACAACTGAAGCTCTAGCTCTTTACCTAGGGCCGGCTCATTCCCAAAATATCTCTGGGCTACACTTTCTGAAATCACAATTCCATCTGTTTGCTCAAGAGTCTTTTTTGGATCCCCTTCTACCACTTCGATAGAGAAGACATCAAAAATATTCGGATCAGCAAAAGTATAATTGTCTTCGATGAACTTAGTCTCACCATACAAAACAAGAGGATCACTCTCCAGCATTCTTGCCATTTGCTCAATCTCCTCAGGGTAGTCTGACTCAATTAATGGCCCAAAAGGTGGCGCTATATGTCCGAGGTGAAGACTGATTTCCCCATCTGGATTGAACCAGGCTCGTGAAACCCTTACAATTCGGTCAGAATTTTCATTCCATCTGTCATAGCTCAGCTCATGCTGCACGAACAACAAAATCAGAATACTGACAGCCATTCCTATGGCTAGGCCAAAAACATTGATAGAAACGTAAAGCGGATTCTTCTTTGCATTTCTGATTACGATCTTAAAATAATTGCGAAACATAGTGGTTTAATTTCTTTGTGTTATTCTGATTTGAGACTCTTTACCGGATTCGTTCTGGCCGCTGCAAAAGCTTGATAACTCACTGTCAAAATGGCTATTGCCAAAGTGATCAGACCCGCTAAGAGAAATACTAAGGGATTCAGTTCAGTCTGGTAGGCAAAGGTCTGTAGCCATTCGTCCATCATGAAGTATGATATTGGTGCGGCAACTAAAAAAGCCAATAAAACCAATTTGCTAAAGCTGGTGGTGAGCATCCAAACAAGTCCTGAAGTCGAAGCCCCAAGTACTTTCCGCACTCCAATTTCCTTGGTCTTTTGATAGGCCGTGTAGGCCGCGAGACCAAATAGACCGATACAAGCAATCAATATCGCAAGGATGGAGAAAGAGGCCAGGATTTTTCCTGAAACCTGTTCTCCTATGTACATCCTTTGGAGGTTATTTTCCAGAAAGGAGAAAGAGAAAGGTTGATTTTGACCAAACTCTCCCCAAAGAGATTCTATGGAGGCAATAGTGGCTTGAGGGTTATCACCAGACACATTCACCGGCAGGAAGCCCTGAAAAGCTACGGCCGATTCACTGCTGAATATGGCTAAAGGAGTAATGGGTAGGTGAAGTGATTCAAAATGGAAATCATCCGTAAGCCCAACTATGGTATAAGAAATGTTTATTTGCTCTCCATTCACGTTGGCCATGCTATAGATTTTCTTACCAAGAGGATCTTCCAAGCCGAATGCGCTTACCGCTGCCTGATTAAGAATCACTGAGGTGCTATCATTGAATTCATCACTAAAGTACCTTCCTTCAGTCACCTGAATATTCATGGCTTTCATGAAGAAATCATCAGCAATCAGGCTTTTTCCAGTCAAAACTTCCGACTTTCCTTCGGGTGTAAACTGAACTCCCATAAAGTTATTTCCTGGCATTGTACTGGTTCCTCCAGCATCCAGGACTCCAGGAATTTTCTTCACTTCATCTCTGAAAACCCCTGGGTTTTCCAGCTGACCGAAGCGGTCCACGATAATTAAATTTTCACGCTGAAAACCGAGGTTTTTCCTCTGTATAAAATCGATCTGATTTTGGATAATAAAGGTCCCAGCAATCAGCATAATGGAAATAGTGAATTGGAAAATCACCAATCCATTCCTTAGGACCTGACCTCCTTTCGTGGAGTTGAGCTTGCCTTTCATGATCTCAACTGCATGCATTTTCGAAATCTGAAATGCAGGATAATAGCCAGCCACTAATGAGACGAA
>CAZLUY010000016.1:0-6301 GCA_964562785.1 uncultured Limnohabitans sp.
CCTGAGCTCAAGTCTTTTGGTGCAGATTATATCCATTCTCCCAACATAGATAGGCTTGCTAAAAGTGGGGTTTCATTCCTCAATCATTATGTGAATGCCCCTAGCTGTGGACCTTCCAGATATACGTTTCTAATGGGTAAATATGGTCCCCCCGGAAACGATGCCATTTTTCAAAGATCCAAAGCAATAGCTGAAGGTAAAGTAGTAGATCCAAGCATGCCTGAATGGTTTAAGTCTCACGGATACATCACACTTTCAATAGGAAAAGTATCTCATCATCCAGGTGGCTTGGGTGGAGAACGCTGGAATAACCCAGCCCAATTGGAAATGCCAAAAGCCTGGGACAAAAGTCTTATGCCTGTTGGTGAGTGGGATGATCCCAGAGGCTCAATGCATGGACTTGCATTTGGTGAGAAAAGGAAAATTTCTTCTGAAATGGATGTTTTCCAGTCTGTTGAAGCAGAAGACAAGGATTTCCCTGATGGACTAATTCTGGACACTGCACTTGCTGAGCTTTCATCCTTAGCAACGTCAGATAAACCATTCTTTATGGCAGTTGGACTATTAAAGCCTCATCTACCTTTTGGGTCTCCTGAGAAATATATGAGGTTCTACGAGGGCAAAGAGCTTCCTCCAATTCCTCATCCCAATATCCCCACAGAACAAAGCACTTGGCATAGGTCTGGAGAATTCCATCAATACAATACTTGGGAGAAGGATCCAAATATTGACCCTGATTTTGCCGATGAAGTAAGAAGGCATTATGCCGCTGCAGTCAGCTATTCGGATGCCCAGGTGGGTAAAATTTTAGATTTACTCGAGCGCTCTGGACTTGACGAAAACACCATTGTCGTACTTTGGGGAGATCATGGTTGGCATCTTGGTGAACATGGAATCTGGGGAAAACATAGTCTCTTTGAGGAATCGCTTAAGTCTCCCCTAATAATCAGCTATCCAAATATGGAAGTCAACGGAGTGAAAACAGAGGCTATGGTAGAAACTTCCGATATTTTCCCAACCCTTTGCGATATAAGCGGATTGGAAAAGCCTGAATTTTTAGATGGAGTATCGATGATGGCTCATCTGAAGGACATATCTTCTAAAGGCCACGCTGTTGTGGGCTATAAACAAGGAGCGTCAACCCTAAGAACTCAAACTCACCGACTCATTTTGCATGACGATGGTTTTGTTGAATTGTATGACCATCGAAGTCCAGAAAAAGAAACGAGAAATGTAGCTAATGAGCGACCAATACTTGTGGATTCACTTACTCGAGTCCTTCAGGAAAAAGCTATTAAATGGAAGAATATAAGTTTTTAATTAGGATAAAATGACAATAAAAAAGGGCAGAAAATTCTGCCCCATTTTGAATTAGTTTTATCTGCTCAATTGCCCGCAAAAATATATGAGCAACCATTGCTTTGAGCTCTTTCTAAAGCCCAAACTCCTGAAGGAACTAGCTGGATATCCGGCAATATACCGGCCTTCCAATCTTCATAAGCCTCTGCAGGGTCTATACCCATTTGTTGGGCCTTGGCTCCACTGTAAACATTTAATGCAAGGTCGCAAACACAGAACATTGCTCCTCTTGACTGCATATCCTTAATTCCCTGAATAAAGTCAGCAGGCATATCCCCCTCTCCTGGCTCATAAAAAGGGTTTCTGGTTGCATGTTTTTGAGTCTTATTATCCATGACGTCCACCATGGCTCCGAGTTCGTATTTCTCCCAAAGCTCCGACTTAAGGGCAAAAGGAACTGCTGAATGCCTAAGAACTGACATTCCTGTAAGGTCATCATCAGAAGAACCAGTTTGATTATTTGAGAAATAAAAGGCCCAATTCCATATTACAGGAAATCCGTCATGCGGAGTAGAACCATCGAATACTACACGGTGGCTTCCTTTAATTTTTTTAAACCATTCCTCGGACTCAAGGAAAAGCTCTTTGTTCTCTTTAGGGTTTCCAAAAGCCATGGCCGCAGGAAGTAAGGAAGCCACACTACCTGAGGCCCCTGTTAACAGCAATTTGTTCAAGAAATCTCTTCTTGACTTTGAATCTTGAATGTTCATAAGTGATCGATTTTGGGTTTAACTTTAATAGTATTTCCTCAAAAGGAAATTTAATCATAGGCCCTCTATTGGGTTTGGCGAAGGCAAGTGGTGATAAAAAACAGTAGAAAATATATGAGAGCTGTGGTAGCTCCACCTGGAAAATCTCTACCCCTCCTCAAGGCAGATTCCTAAAAATCGTACTACTAAAGATTCAAATTAGAAATTTTCAGCGTCACTTACAATTCACACAATCCTGATTATCTGATACTTACAACTAAACATTAATTACATGATTGTTGTCTGGTGTATTTCCAAAGGCTATTCTCTGGATTTAATTATCTTGAAGAAAAACTTAAGCTATGGACAAAATCACCCGGCTCATCCTGTTCCTATCAATAGTTGTGTCCTATTCTTGCGGAAATTCTACCGACATAAACTCGGAAGTCTCTATCTCAAATGAGACTCCTAAGGAGCTAAGCGAAGATCAAAAAGAAGTAAAGAAAGTTTTACACAGTCTTTATGCTAGCATTCATGTTGAGAATGCCCAAAAACCTGATTTCGATAAGATAAAGTCTCACTTTTCACAAGATGCTCGATTAGGATTTGTTGGTACAGAAGGTCTTAGACTGTTCACTTCAGATGAATATTGGCAAGGAATGGAAGATCGAATGAGCGAGGGAGCTCCAGATTTATTGGAAGAGTTTGAAATCGAAGGCTACACTCAATCTTTCGGCAACATTGCCTATCACACTTCGAATTATGGCGTCTATGTAAACACACGCGATAGTTTGATTGAGCAAGGAATTATCAACTATCAATTGATCAAAACAGATGGCAAATGGAAAGTCTTATCCATGATATGGGAATCTGAAAAAGGTGAACAAAAAGTCCCTTCTGACTATTTTGATTAAGTAAATTATCCAGTTTGCTAGTTACCTCTGCTTCATTTTTTAAATTCGATCCCCAGGAAAAAACTCCTGTAAATTCACCATTCTCTAAAATTCTAATGAATAAAACCAGCTGGCTAAGTGTCCTATTAGTTGCAATCGGCATTTCAGTTTTAATTTTTTACTTCATTAAGGAACAGAATATCTCCCAGTATCAAATGGATGACACATCTGTTACTGTAATTGAATTGACAGGGGATTACAAGATTTTCGATTTAACAGCAATTGTTGGGGTGATTGCACTTACTCTGGGAGCTTTTTTGGGGATAAAGAAATTTATTGTTGGAAAGAAAGAAAATCTAAAGAGGCCGGAGGATGATTTAACGGCTAAAGAAAAATCAGTCCTTGACCTCATAAAAGCTGGCAAAACCAATAAAGAGATTGGCGAAGAGCTGGGAATAAGCCTTAGTACAGTTAAAACCCATATCAACAATATCTACAAGAAATTGGGTGTTAGTTCAAGAGAAGATATCCTTAAAAAAGCTTAAAGGAGGGGGTTCTAGACCCAAAATCCACCCGACTAGAACCCAGATAAGTTGCTGATAATGGTTTTCTTGACTGCGTTTTAAATCTAAATCGCATGAAAACTTTAACCACTTTATTAATTACTATTCTAGCTACTACTGCAGCTCTTTCTCAAGATTTAGAGAAGTGCGAAGAAACTGTCGGAATCACTATTGAAGCTATCAATCAAAACTCAAGTACTGAGCTTGAAAGTAGAATTGCTGAAAACTTTTCTATTGCAGGTCAGACTGGTGACATTGCAAAGCTTGTTCTCTCTCAATTATTTTCCCAATTGAATGAAGAGGTTCTAACCACAACTCAAAAGTCGGCTGAAAGCAACAATGACGGTCTAACCTTAATTTATGATATAGAGTATGCTGAGATGGGGACCAGAGAAGCTACTTTTATTTTTAATTCTTCAAGTCAATTAGAGCAGCTTGAGCTTTTTGACATGCAAGTGAAAACCATGGATAGTGAGAGTAAAATAACAGGATCATCTCAAAATTTTGTAACCATACCTTTTGAGATGGCAGGTAATCTGATAGCTGTAGATGTAAACCTCAACGGGGAAAGCAAAAAATTCATTCTTGACAGCGGTGCTCCTAGAGTGATCCTTAACTCCAGGTATTTAGAAACGGATGGGACAAATGCGGAAACCATTTCTCAAGCCAAAGGAGTGAGCGGGAGTATTTCTGGAATGGATATCCAGAAAGTATCCTCCTTAGAATTTGCCGGCATAAGCATGGATGATCAGGACGTACTCACACTTGACTTAACTCATTTAGAAGAGGAACTGGAAACCGAGTTTTATGGACTTATCGGCTATGAATTACTAAAGGAGTATGATCTTCTTTTTGATTATGAATCACAAGAATTCACCCTTATCAAGCCGGAGTATTTTGATAAATACAAGGCAGAGTTTCTTCCTAACCATGAGCTTACAAGCATTCCTATGGATTTAGCAGATCATATTCCTGTTATTTCCGTGGAGGTTGGAGACACCACGTTGAACTTAGGAATTGACTGCGGTGCAGAAACCAATTTGTTTGATGATGACCTCTTTGCAGATGTGGAAGGTCAAATGAAAAACAAAAGTGAAGACACTTTAATCGGTGCAGACAATAACGCCAAGAAAGTCCAAAAGGGATTACTCAATTCCATGAAAATTGGCGAGAAGGAGCTACGGGATTTACCTACTTCATTTAATGATATCTCTCACTTGAATGAGGCATACCAAGTTCAAATTGATGGCTTGGTTGGACACCCAATCCTATCAAGGCAAAAGACACTCATCTCCTACACAAACAAGCAGTTGATATTTATCGATTAGCCCTTCTTTGGTGTAAAAGGGGGTAATCGAATCAATTATTAGAAAATTAACCATTTGGATAAACCAAAAGTATAAATTCAAATAATTATTCTAATTTTGATCTGATTATCCCCCAATTATGACAACCAAATCTCTAAAAAAGGATACCGAAAATGATATCCTGGAAGCGGCCAAAAAGATCTTTATAGAAAAAGGCTTTGCTGGTGCCAGGATGCAGGCCATTGCTGATGAGGCCAAAATCAATAAGGCGATGCTTCATTACTATTTCAGAAGCAAAGAGGTTCTTTTTGGAAGAATAATGGACGGGGCTGTTGAAATAATGGCCGCTGAATTTGGGCCTGTTTTGATGTCAGAAGGAAGTGTTATGGAAAAAGTTGAACGCTTAATTAATGGCTATACTAAAGCCATTCTGCAAAATCCATATATCCCAATGTTCGTGATCAACGAGTTATCCCAAAACTCCACACAGTATCAGGATAGAATAAGAGCCAAGTTTGAGTCCAATGGCTTATTCAGCAATTTTATAACCCAGATCGAGTCGGAGCAAAAAGCTGGGATTCTTAAACCAATTGGAGTGGAACATTTCGTGATCACCCTCATGTCCCTTTTAGTTTTTCCATTTGTTGCAAAGCCAGTTTTTCAACAGGTGCTTGCATTAAGTGAAGAAGGTTATGCGTCTATTTTGGAAGAGAGAAAAGCGTTAATTCTTCAGATCATCAAATCCTCCTTAGTTAATTAAAATTTAACCTTTTGGTTAATTCTCTTGGTATAGCCGGTTTTTTACATTTTATTTGATTAACCAAATGGTTAATATAAAAGGTTAATGAATAGAAAATGAACGCACTCATGTCTATAAACCCTACCAAGGGCACACTCTTAAACCTCCTGATTATCTGTATTTTACCCAGTCTTAGTTATGGACAAAATCAAAGCCTTGATTTACTGGAAGCTTATTCTTTAGCCGAGAAAAATTATCCTTTAATCAAAAAATCAGCTTTAATCGATCAGCGGTACGATACGAATATTGAGCTACTAAAAAAGGAAAGAATTCCGACTGTTGAGTTTATAGGTCAAGGCCAGCTTCAAACCGAGAATATTAGTATTGGAACAGAATTTCCTAATAACCCAAATGCTATCAGCCTTCCACTGGAAACATTCAATACCTATTTGAACCTCAACTATAATCTCTACGATGGAGGTTACACCAAAGCAAAGAAACTTGCCGAATCTTCACTTCACCAGCTCAACCAGGAACAAGTCAATGTGAGCCTTAGAAAGGTAAAAGACCAGATCAATAATCTGTTTCTCAACGTCAACCTCCTTAGGCAACAGCACCTTTTGCTCATTTCCTCAGAAAAAGACATTCAAACTTCTTTGGAATTATTAGAGGCGGGCTATCAAAACGGGACTGTCTTGGAAAGTGAAATCTCTAAGTTAAAGGTGAGACAGATAGAGCTATCATCTGAGTC
>CAZLUY010000017.1:0-3158 GCA_964562785.1 uncultured Limnohabitans sp.
AAGGAAGAGATATTGCAGTCTCACCTTACGAAAAAAACTTTGCGCTAGTCTCCTTCAAAATCAACCCTTCTTTCCTTGGATCTGATCAGAGTTCATCTACCCTTCTTCTTGATTACCGGCATTATTTCCCCTTAAATGAAAAAAGGAAAAGACACCTAATTGGTGTCTGGGGTTATGGAAATTTCCTCCTAAGTGGAGAATTGCCTTACATGACACTACCTTCCATTGGTTATGACATGTTTAGCCGAACAGGGAGGGGTTACACCCAAGGACGATTTAGAGGTGAATCAATGCTCTACTCTGAACTCGAGTACAGGTTTCCCTTGCAAAGGAGCAAAAACACCTTTGGAGGAACAATTTTCGTAAATGCTGCTAGTTTTTCTAACAGGGATTTGAACGAAAAACTCCTCAAACAAATAAACCCAGGCTACGGTTTAGGACTTCGTGTAATGATCAATGAAAAAAACCGAACAACTATCACCGCAGATTACGCCTTTGGACAAAAAGGGAATTCCGGATTTTATCTCAACATAAACGAATCCTTCTAACCGGATAAACGGTAAAATATTCATCTAATCAATGAAAATTACGTTAATTTCGGCAAATCAAATTCTTTGGACCAAAGTTTCAATTATCTTTAAATCTTAATTTTTAATCAAATCGTTATATGAAAAAGCTACTAATATTACCTCTTTGTTTTTTGATGAGCGTGGGTGTTGCCTTGGCTCAGGATAGCATCGAAGATGAAGTCACCATGATCCAAAGTGCTTTCGGAATGGATAAGAAAATGATCGTGGATGCCTACATGAATCTACCAGAGGAAGTGGCTACAGGATTTTGGACTGTTTACCAGGAATATGAAGCAGAACGTCAGGCGCTTTCAAAAGAAAGAATTCTTTTGATCAACGAATATCTAAATACCTATGAAAGAATTGGCGAAGAAGAGGCTGATAATATTGCGAACAGATCATTGTCAAATGATGTAGCACTGAGTAAGCTCCACCAAAAATACTATAAGAAATTCAAGAAGGTGACTTCAGCAATTGATGCTGCAAAGTTCCTTCAAGTAGACATTTACATCCATAACACAATAAGAAACGCTCTACAGCAAGAGCTTCCGTTTATTGGAGAATTTTAAATTAACCAAACAATAAAAATGAAGAACAGATTAAGCCAGCTACTATTTGTCGGGCTGATATTTCTTGGCATCACGGCTTGTCAGCCTCAAGGCCCAGAATATGTCGATGAGCTCGATATAGTCTACACTAACTATGATGAGAGTTTTGGTTTTGAACAAACCTTAACCTTTGCTATTCCTGATTCGGTCATCAAAATTGATTTTGCAGATGTGCCAAATGAACCAGGGTGGGAGCCAGAGTTTGTTGATCCTATATTCGCTAATGCGATTGTTGAAACCGTTAGGTCCAACATGAGAAATTATGGATTCACAGAGGTAGATAAGAGTGCAAATCCAGACTTAATTATACTTCCCTCTGTAACACAAACCGATCAGCTCTTTTATTACTACGATTGGTGGTACTGGAATTGGTATTATCCAGGATGGGGCCCAGGATGGGGCTGGTGGTATCCAGGTTATTTCCCTCCTACTGTTGTAAGGATCAGAACTGGTTCAGTGTTCTTGCAAATGACACACCCTGCTAGTCAGTCTCCAACAGATAAAATACCTGTAGTGTGGTCAGGAATTGTGAATGGCCTTTTCGAAGGAAGCAATCAGTCTGTGACCACTAGAATTACATCCACGATTAATCAAGCATTCGAACAGTCACCATACTTAGCGAAATAAATCATGAAAAAGCAGATCATACTAATTGCATTTCTTTGTTCAGCCTTCGCTTTAACTAGTGTGGCGCAGAACTCATTGTTTAGCATCAACTATGCCGTGACAGTTCCTATGGGCAACACCTCAGATTATATAGATCAGGTGAGTGGAAGAGGAATTACCGGAGAGTATCAGAAATTTATTAACGATTACTGGGCAATAGGCGGTGAATTTGGACACACCACTCTCTATAAGCGTGAGCCTGAAAAAGTTTATACTGAAGGAACAGCATCCTTATCTGGTATTCAATACAGATATCAGTATCATTGGCCAATATTTCTAACTGCTAATTATTTCTTTAATAATGGTGGTGAAGTAAGACCTTATTTAGGTTTAGGCCTAGGTACCGTGGCTCATGACAGGAGAATTGACATGGGAATATTCACTTCCCAAAACACTTATTGGCAGTTTGCTCTAAGACCGGAAGCTGGTCTATTTTATAAGGCTTCCTATAGTGTAGGATTTAAGCTAGGTGCCAAATACTACACCTCCTTTGAAAGCAGTGGACTTGAGGGACAATCAAGTCTTGGAATTAATTTTGGAATTGTCTTCGTCAACTAAGGCGTACTGATCCATGATATACAGTAAAAGCCATAGACAAATAAGCCTGGTCTTATTTGTTTGTGGTTTTTTCATTTTTAGTACTTACAGTTTTGGGCAATCCAAAACTCCAAGACCTTCTTTAAAGGATTCATTGGATGGAAAAATAGATTTCAGTGATTGGATCATTGAAGCCAATGGTTTTATCCCAATTCCAATATTAATTACTGAACCTGCATTAGGGGGAGTTGGTGGCATGTTAGGATTGGCATTCTTGAACAAGGTCCCTAATAGTCCACCAAATCTAACAATGGGTTTCGGAGGTTACACCGCCAATAGCTCCTGGTTTTTAGGTGGTATTCACTCACATAATATTCCTGAAAAAGGAATCAGATACCAGGTTGGAACCATGTACAGCGATGTCAATATCAGCCTTTATAGAGATGTTCTAGACTTTGGCGAACAAGAGTTTAAATTCAATTTTAAGCTGTTACCAGTCTTCATGAATGGCATCAAAAAAATAGGCGACAGCAATTGGTACCTTGGAGGAAGGTATATCTTCATCTGGAACAGAGTAGGTTTCAATGGCGAGTTGCCTGATTTCGTTCCAGATGCCGAAGTGAATTCTATCGTTTCGAACATAGGGCCTGTTATTGAATTCGATAGCCGAGACAATACTTTCACACCAAACAAAGGAAATCGATTCAGAACCACAATTGGATTCAGTGACTCTTGGACCGGAAGTGATTACACATTCATTCGGCTAAACATGGCAAAC
>CAZLUY010000018.1:0-1569 GCA_964562785.1 uncultured Limnohabitans sp.
ATTCGAATGATTCCGGAATCAAGTATGGAAAGATCAGGAAATGCAAACGGAGCTGACATTACAACGAATTCATTGCTTTGGTTTATCCCGGCCCATTTTGGACATCACCTTAATATTTTGAAGGAAAGATATTAGAGATGAGGATACCTATAGCTACAGTCGATTCATTTAGCACTTCTCCTTTTTCCGGTAATCCTGCTGGCGTTGTGCTCATGGAGCAAGAGCTCAGCTCAGATCAGATGCAAGCCATTGCTATGGAGATGAATTTGAGTGAAACAGCGTTTGTTCAAAAAACAGAGAGAGAGGGTTATTTCTTGTTGCGTTGGTTTACACCGACTCTGGAAATAGATCTATGTGGTCATGCTACCTTGGCTTCGGCTTTCTGGATGTTGAAAGCGGGATGGGCTGAAGAAGGTGAGACCATGACTTTTTCTACGCTCAGTGGTGATTTGCAGGTCAAGAGTCAAGGAGATTTGTTGGAAATGAACTTTCCTCTTTTAAAAACAGAAAGAAAGCCTCATCCGGTTTATTCGAAAGAATTTATGGGTAAGCCAGTCAGATTCACTGCAGAGTTAAAAAGAAACTGGATAATCGAGTTGGAGTCAGCAGAAGCCGTAGAGACTTGCGTTCCGGATTTTATGGATATCGCAGAAAATAGTGATGAGGGAATAATCATTACTGCCGAAGGCAAAGACGGTTACGATATTTATTCTAGATTTTTCGGGCCAAATGTTGGAGTTCCCGAAGACCCTGTAACTGGCTTCGCTCACTGTGCTCTCACAGATTACTGGAACCAAAGAACTGGGAATACAAGATTTAAGGCTTACCAGGCAAGTAGGCGAGGTGGTGAGCTGGAAATAGAAAAATGTGAAAATAGAGTTCTTATTAGAGGAAAGGCAGTTGGAGTTTTGGAAGGGTTTATCAATATTTAACCAATGCCAGATTTGTCAAAAGCTTTAAGATACAGGAGACCTAGAGTACGGAGAGCGATTCATCGTTTTACAAACTATTGGCTAACAGATGCGAGTTTTGTCCTTCTCTTTGTTCTGCTGGCTTTTTCAGTTTTTGTGCTACCTGTCCTGATTGATTATGATTTTGTAGGTCCGGTATCTGTATCAGCAACCTTCCTTTTCCTTTTTTTTACAGGTATTTGGTCGTCAAGGGAAAGGACTCTTGTAATCCTTACCTCCACACTTTTTTTGGCTCAGCTAATTTTGAGAATAATCCGTTTTGGACCTACTTCTGCAGAATATTACAATCTTGAATTATTCGTTGGTTTGGCCAATATGGTGGTGTTTATCTTTGTGAATTTCAGGTTGTTATTCAGAGATAATGAAGTAAATCTTTATAGGGTTTTTGGGGCTATTAACGTATACCTTCTTCTAGCCATTCTTGGGGCATATGTGCTTCAATTGATTCAGATTTATATAGGCTCTTCCATCGAAGGCTCAAGACCATTAACTGGTGGGGAATTAGACTTTCCCGAATTCGTTTATTTCAGTCTGGTTTCGCTCACTACCGTAGGCTACGGGGACATAGTTGCCGTAAATATGATGGCAAAAATGGTGG
>CAZLUY010000019.1:0-10711 GCA_964562785.1 uncultured Limnohabitans sp.
TATAATTGAACCAGAATTTAAATTCAAGAGAAAAGCACCTTATCAATCATATAGGGACGTTTACCAAGTTCATAGGATGCTATGAGCGCTCTTTTCCAAGGTGAAAAAGTTTGAGTCCCGACGAAGCGCCTGAATATAATATTCATAGCATCCTTTCTAACCTCTTTTTCTTTTCTTAAGGATTTGTAAAGATTGGAATAAAGGGTTCTTATACTCTCTTTGTTTGAATGTCTCGATGTATTTCTATCATGTACTCTCCTAATCGCAATTGCCTGAGTATTCAAACCGTGATATATTTTCCCAAGACCAGCTGCTCTTATCCATAGGTGAGTGTCTTCTGCCAAAGCCATAGACTCATTGAAGTAACCTATCCGATCCAAAAAGGACTTTTTAAACGTAATAGCATCTGTGGTAAACCTATCTTCCGTAGTATCTAAAAAACTCATAATTAGATCTTCGGGCTTGACCTTCTTTGGAAAAGTCGTAAGCTTCATTTTATCAATAGAACCTTCTGCCTGGTAATAGAAGCCTGTCCCACCATAAACGCCATCGAAGTCAACTCCCTGCTGTAGCAAATTTTCCTCGGCATTAAATCTGTTAGATAAATACCAATCATCAGCATCTAGAAAAGAAATGTATTCAGTCTTGGCCTCTTTTATTCCTAAGTTCCGGCTAGCAGAAATACCTTTGTTTGCCCCATTTGCATGTCTTAAGAGTCTAACTCTTTCATGTACATCTGCATATGATTTACAAACCTCCAAGGATTTGTCGGTGGAACCATCTTCTACTAAAATCAACTCTTCAACCTCAACAAGGGCCAAAACAGATTCAATGGCCATTGGAACATACTCGGCTACATTAAATACTGGTATTATTACCGTTACCTTAAATTGTTTACTCTTCAAGTCTTTCCTCCTTCTTCCTTAAAGCCCCATGCATAGCGGCATTCACTTCTTCTTCTACCACATAAATCGGCCTTCCTTTCACTCCTTCAAAGGTTTTACCTACATAGAGCCCAACCATCCCAAGAGTGATCAATACAACTCCCGTTAAAACCCAAATGGAAATAATCAAACTTGCATATCCGGCAACAATGATCTCTCCCATTAGGTACCGGGTTAAAGTGTATAATGCAAAAAGAAACCCTATTCCAGCGATGGTAATTCCAGCTTTAATAGTTAATCGTAAAGGTTTATCACTATAAGCAAGCACTATATCTAAAGCTAATCTTGCCAGTTTGGTAAAGGAATATGCAGATTGTCGTTCTTCGTTTGCAGCATGTTCGACCTCAATAGAAGTTTGCTTGAAGCCCACCCATTTAACCATACTAGGGAAAAACCTTATAGATTCCCTCATTTCTACAATTGCGCAAATTACCTTCTGATGATATATTCCGAAATTGGCAATACTGCTATCATGATTAAGCCCGGTTAGCCAAGATAGGCTCCTATAAAAAAGTTTTGATCCAAGCTTCTTAGACCAACTATCCTTTCTCTCAATTCGCCTGGCCTGGACGACATCAAAACCTTCTTTACACTTACGATACAGATTTGGTATTTCTTCGGGCCTGTCTTGTAAATCACAGTCCATGACGACCATCCATTCCCCCTTTGCCTTATCTAAGCCTGCCGTGATAGCATAATGCTGACCAAAGTTTCTGCTCAATCGAATACCTCGAATCTCTGAATAAATAGTCGCTAATCTCTCTATTTCTAGCCACGACTTATCTGGACTCCCATCATCAACTAAAATTATTTCAAAATCGTCAGTAACGCATTGGACAGCTTCATGTGTTCGCTTTACCAATTTATCCAAAACATCCTCTGCCAAATAAACCGGAGAAATGATCGAGATGGTGACATTGCTAGACACTTATCTAAAATAGCTTTTTACCGAACAAAGGATTAAGCAACATCGGCAAATATTCTTTCCATTCTCCGGAAGTAAAACATACCAAAAATGAAGACCATAATCGAAACAATGCTCCCAGGCCAAATCCACTCCCATGGCATAGGTCTCGCCAAAAAGGCAGCTCTAAACCCTTCTATGACTCCAACCATTGGGTTCAAAATATAGAGTGATTGGTATTGGTCTGGCACAGCTGAAGTACTGTACACTACCGGTGCTGCGTATAGAAGTAACTGAACCAGAAATGTCAATGCATGTTTTACATCTCTGTATTTGACAGCCAAGGCAGATAAAAACATACCTATACCCAAACTGCACATAAGAAGCTGGATCAAAAGAATAGGCAAGAATAATACACCCCAACCCGGAACTTGACCAAAGTAGATCAGCATTCCAACCAAGACGACAAACGCTATTGTGAAATCCAAAAGTTTAGATAGAATAGCTGACAAGGGCAAAACCATTCTGGGGAAGTAGACCTTTGTGATCATATTGGCATTTTGCACCAAAGAATTCGCTGACTCTGTAAGGGTTCCTGAGAAATAATTCCAAGGCCATAGCGCCAGGTAGGAAAAGAGGATGTACGGCATTCCATCAGAATCCACCTTGGCCAGATTTCCAAAAACCACGGTAAACACAAGTGTAGTAAATAAAGGAACAATAATAGCCCAGGAAACTCCTAATATGGATTGAGCGTATCTAGCCTTTATTCCTCTCAAGGTTAAGAAATAAAGCAAATCTTTGTAGCGCCAAAGCTCCTTAAAATCTACCATTCTCCAACCTGAGCTGGGTTCAATGACTTTGTAGTATTCTTGCTTACTTTCCAACCTTATGCAACTAGGAGATTATCTCCATAAATTCTTTCCTTTCATCCATCATTTGGAAAGAAGGCTCTTCATTGTCTTATAAATGGAATAATAACCCGAATCCCATTCAATTTGGAATTCCGGTTGATGATATCTCAGGTTTTCTCCTGTACACAAATTAAAATAATGCCTTCTCCTTAGAGAATACTGATGGACTTCCTTTAAATACGATTTAATCTCATTTCTAAAGAGAAAGTAATTATCCCTTTTAAAATCCATATTATCAGAGGAATTAGTAATTGACCCTGCCTGTGGATAAATAAGTGATAACACCTCATTCGAAAAACTGACACTCGGATTTTTCTTTAAAACCTCAAACATTAGGTAGTACTCCTGAACATTTTTAAGGTCTTCATTCCACCCGCCAACTTTCTGTACTGCTAGAGTATTGAATAAGTTGGAAGTAGTTCTACCCAATCTCGTGGCAATCAATCCTGACCATAAATCTTGTAGAGGGTAAAATACCTCTTCTCTGTTCCCCACAACTTCTTTGAAAGGAGAAATCACTAAGCAGTTACCTGGAGAAATTACAGCTAATTGTTTTGCAATTTTCCCCTTTAGAAGTTCATCATCAGCATCCATAAACTGGACCCATTCATTCTTCACCTTACTCAGTCCCAAATTTCTAGATGCAGGAGCCCCAAGATTCGCATTATTCTTGTGGGTCATCAATTCAATTATGGAATGTTTCTCAGCTAATTCTCGGCAGAGCTTTAGACTATCATCTTTGCTACCATCATCCACCAAGAGAATTTCATTGATTTCTGGCTGGTTCAACAAAGAGTTGACCGCTCTCAACAATGTTTTTCCCGCATTAAAGACGGGAAGAACAGCGCTGACCGTTTTCAATTATCTGTTGGTTTAAAAAAAATCGAGGTCTCATTGAATTGCCAATCATAAACCGTCACACCACTAGAAGTCTCCTTTTCCCAACCCTGAAGCAACTCTTTAATCACAGGCTTATAAGACTCCCTATCAGAATTGTCAAATATCAATATCCCACCAGGTTTTAGCGTGTGAATTGTATTTCTCAAGCACTCAGGTCTTACCCTACCATCTATTAGTAGCACATCAATAGATGATTTCTCAAGATGATCTGCGGAATGTGCATATGCTCGCCAGGTTAGACCTTCGGAAAATAACCCATTCACACTTTTATACTTTTCTGGAATTGATTCATCATTCACCTCAGGAACCACAAGATTCAACTCTATCCCACCACTTTGACTTAAATTATCTTTAACCAAATTGAACCAATCCTCATCATGTTCAATAGAAGTTACCTCTGCACCTAATTTGCTGAAGAAAAGAGTACTTCCACCCATACCAAATTCTAAAACTTTCATTCCAGGTTTCACCAGCTCTCTAAGCCTCTCGCAAGCACCATGTGTAAGCCATGGAAGTTGCTTTTCATAGGGAGAATGCATCTCCCTGTTATAGTGATAGTACGCTGGAAAATCCTGAATAGCTTGTTTAACTGACTTCCCTTTAATCAAATATTTCCTGACCTCATCAGAAAATCTAAATATGATCTTATACCAAGGCTTTATGTATTTACTTGTAGCACTCTCCATTTATGAGATTCAATTACCATAAACCAGAATTCCAGCCAACTCAGGTTGATCCTCTTCGAAGATGCTTACCTTGACTTTCCTGTTTATTTTTTCGTATGTCTTATCTATGAGAAAATCTAGGTAGTCTCGATCTATTTCCTCTCCTATCAGAACTAAATCAATCACACCTGAATCTATTCCGTTGGCATAATCACCAGTAATGATAGCCTTTTCAACATTACCCATTCTTTTGACGACTTTTTCAAGGAGGTCATCTAGGCCTAAGAACTTCGAGACCATTCCTTTAATCTCTCCAAAGAAAGGATGTTCTTCGTTGGCTTTATAGACCTTTGTCTTACCCCCTTCTTCAGAAACCAATAAGCCAGCATCCGTCAATCGGTTGAGTTCGACCCTTACAGAATTTGTGGATTCATCAAAGTCCTTTGCCAAAGAGCGCAGATAACCGGAATTTGCATGAGAAAAAAACTTCAACAGAAGCTTAATTCTTGTCTTAGAAGTTACTAATGTGTCTAACAAAATAATGAAGTAGGGAGGCTGAAGGCGGATTAAAAAAAACTATAAGAAAGCTTCGCTCTTTCACTCCCAATGAATTAGGAAATAGCATCGAGTAAAAAAATTACTCAATCAAATTTAAAGATATGAGGGAATAATCCAAAGGTGATTTAGGGTATTATCAAAAAGACATTGAAGCCCTTCTGAAAGTGAAAAAATCAAAATTACCAGTTTCCTGATAATCAATTAATTCGAAGCTTTCCTCCTGTAACTTTTTCATATACAATGGAAAGATTGGAGTTTCTTGGTTTTTAAAATTCAATAAAGAGAACTGCTGTAGATTTTTAAGATTCCGAAAACCTCTTAATTCATATGCTTTCTTTTGAAAAGGGCTCTTGCTTATCCAACCATAGCTGAGCGTTGGAACCAGATTATCGGAGTCGAAATTCATAGGAAGATTGAACTCGTAAAGATTTTCAATAAATATTGGGTTTAAGCCATGAACATCTTTTACTAGGCTTAAATATTCATCCTGAATTTCTTCTCGAATCACCTGCCCTCTATAAGCATTAATAATGTGAAGTGACAAAAGGACCCAACAAAATGAAAGAATATAAGTAGGCCAGGATAGTATTTTGACCGATCGATTTGAAAGCAAAAGAATGCCAATAAAGGGGATTAAAAATAGGATGATTACCCGACCTTGGAGTACAAACCAATAGTTCATTGCCAAAAAGAAGAGAAGCCATATCAAACCAAAGTATGTCTTGACTTTTGGAGAAAGACTGGAAAGAAAGAATAATACAATTAAAATTATCCCAAATGCCGATTTAAAGAGCTCTGTTTTCAAGACCGTAATCAGCCTTTCAATAGATTTCCAAAAGTATTTTAATTCCCAACGTTGTTGATTTAATTCTAATCTGGCCTCGTTTAAATCAGCTATATCTAATTCCAAAGAATCAATCATCCAAGCCGAGAAGAATCTCCATTCAGAGTCTACTGGGAGTTTCTCCTCCCTGCTGATGTGATAATAAACTGGATGGTCTAATACAGAGGATCTTGCCTTGTTGAAAGCAACGTATTCTGCATATTGGCCAGATTCTTCATATATGGTTTTGCTAGCGAAGACTCCAAGAAATAGTAGGGTGATTCCTATTGCTCTGAAAAGCCAATTTTTGAGCGAAAGATTCATTGAGGCCCAATAAAAAACCATTAATAAAAACAATTCAACCAGGACTGCTTCCCAACGAACTAAGAATCCTAAAAAAATTAAGGTAAAGCCAAGGAGATCTAGGCTAAATGATTCTCTCTTGGATAACCGGAACAAACATAAAGCACCTATGAATCCGGCCCAACCCGCCACGATTGTGAACTGTAAAAACAAGCAAAAATGAAGGCTAAGGATTAACGCAATACCAAGTACAATTCTTCTCAAGGCTGAATCGACATCAATGAAGGCAGACCATTTCACCAGAGAATAATTACTCAGCCAAATAATTGTGTACCACAGGAAAGCGTACCAATTGAATCCAAGAGAAAACTTATAAAGCTCTGACAACACCCAGCTCAAGCTAGGATGCATGAAAACTGCGTATCCCTCAGGTTCTCCGGTATAAGCTCCAGAAACGAGCCACATCATGATGATATCGTCATTGGTTTGAAATCTCCAAGGACCAAACCAACTAATCAACATCCCAATTGAAGCTGAAGCTAGCCAAAACAACTCTCTGTCCAAAAGCCTTTTCATCTTCTGAAAATCATATAGTTATACGGGCCTACTTGAACAGATTCGTAAATTCTTGAATCCTTATAGGGTGCAGGTACAGTCTCGAACCCATTATAGACTAATGTCTCAATTTCATCTGGATCAAAACAAAAACTCAAATCCGAGTCATTCCAAAGAAGAGGGGTTTTAACCATCGTCTTCCCTAAAAGAAATGGCACCCCAGGATTAGCAAAAACAAAAACCATTGAGCTCTCATTCTCCTCTCCGATCATAGTGTTAAGGTTTTCAAGCAACTCTTTCTGCTCCACAGAAATCAGGATATCAACCTCATCTATGGACCAAGCTGAATTTAACTGATACAAAGGAGGATAGTGAGATGGAATTATCCAGAGACCAATGGCTACAATTACAGGAATCGATAGGGAGATAATTGTAAGTTCATTTTCAACCCTATTAGAGACACTTTTTTTCCGCAGAACGAGATATGCCAAAATCCAAAACCCTATGTAATGAATAGATAATCTGAAAAAGTAAATATTACTTCCAAAGTATAGACAGAATGGCAACAATAAGAGGACTGAAATCAAGAAGAAATTGTAGCGGCCCATGGACTGTCGTAAGCTCTTCCCAAGGTGATAAGAGATCAAACTGCAAAGGATTAAAACTGCGAAATGCGAATACTCAGCCGTGATGGTGGTCAGGGTAGCAGAATAAGCCAATACTCCCACCCCGACAATTAGAAAAGGGAACCATATCCTCTTGGATTGTAGAAAATAGCCCATTATTAAAAATGGTATTCCTGATATTCCAAGCCAGAAAGCGCCGACCAAGGAGTTTTTAATAAGGTTTTGGAATAGGTACCCGGGCCTGTCAGCTCTAGCCACTATCAATTCACTAACTCTCGTAAATCCATTTTCATTAAGGACTAAAAAAAAGAGGAGCTCCAATATCATGAATGGAACTACGAGCAATAGAACTTTCTTCCAATTGGTTTTACCTCTAATTATCAAGTAGGTAATTCTAATGAGAGTAAAAATGGAGAGGAGAAAACAAGCAGTAATCTTAGCATAAAAAAGGATGGCTAAACTCAGCCCCAACCAGAAAACACCTAAGCTGCGAAGATCCCGCTTTGTGAAGGCGTATAACCAAATACAAGCAGCAAGCAGGGTCAAATGATTATAAGAGAAGGACTGAGGAAGGAAGGCGTAAGAAGCGGAAAGTCCTATAAAACAAATAAGATAAAGGATAAACCTATTTCCATTCCATAGTTTAGTATTGATCGAAAAACGATAAAGGAAGATTGCTCCGGTAATATGGCTGAGCAATCGTAAAACTCGCATACCAATAATATTTAATTCTAGACCAAAGAGTTGGTACCAGAGCTTAAAAAAGAGATCATAGTTAAAGACACCAGCAAAATTCTCTTGTTCAGGTTTCGCAAGAAGCAGGTAGAGTCCTTCATCTGTGAAGTCAAATCCCCTGGGTATAGCAAACAGCACCAGCAAAAAAATTGCTAAAAAAGCGAAATTTACCATCCAGAAGCTAAACTTACTCATTTTAAATGGAGGTGAATCATATTTGAATAATGCAATTATCTGATTAAAAAAGATAAAAATGTGGATAACTTCTTACCTATAGGACAAAAAAATACCCAGTACTGGGTATTTTTTTTTTGATCAACTAATCTACCTTTATATCAGGGTGATTAAGCAATTTTTCTCATTACTTTTTCTAGAACCATTAAAGGGATTTTTTTCAGCATTTTTTTTACCCTTTTTCACATCACACCTAGTAGTACCTGACCTCACAGTCAGGTACTTTGCTTTTAAAGCTATCCACGGCCCTGGAATTGAGCCTCGTATTGAAGCAAGAAAGCTTCTTTAGCTTATTCAATCCCTCGATCGGTTTTAAAGATTTCAAGTTGGTACTGGCTACATCCAATTCCTCTAAGGAGATCAATCCTTCCAGTCCTTTCAAATTCTTCAAGTTGGTTCCAGCTAAATTGAGTGTTCTAAGCTGAGAGAGATTTGCAAGGGCCTCTAGCTCTTCAATTCCTGTATTGGATATGTTTAGGTTTTCCAAGGTGAAAAATGAAGAGATCGGTGAAAAATTAGTCACTGGAACTTGAGAGAGACTCAAAGTCTTCAAATGTTCCATTTCACTAATCGGAGCAATATCTTGCAGTGGTGCATCAAAAATCTCCAGGGATCTAAGATTATTAAACATCAACACTGGACTCAAATCACTTATGCTGGATCTTTCTATTTTCAAAGATGAAACACCAGTCATTTTATGCAAAGACTCTGTGCTGACATTTTCTTCCAGGTCAAACTTCTTCCCTAAAATGCTTTTCCATTCACTATTGAGTCCAGACCACCAGCTTTCTAATTCCTCACTACGATAAACAATAACCAGTTTAGGTCTTTGAATCAAAATTTCCGGCACCTCCTCTTCAAAAAAGTCACCATCATTTACATAAATTACTTCTAGTTCAGGTAAATCCAGTATAGGACGTATGCTCTTAATTGGACTCCCGTTTAAAGTAATTTTCTCGAGCAATTCATTTTTTGAAATAGGCTCTAGATCCCGAACTTCAGTATTCTCCCCAATAATTTCTGTCAAGGTTTCTACCTCAGAAAGAGGTAAAAGCTCACCAAGCTCATTATTTGAAAAGTTCACTTTTTTCAGGTTGACAAATCTGGTTATTGGATTCAAAGTTCTGATACCAGTATTTGATAAATCTAACTCCTCAAGCCCGATGGTTTCTGTAAGAACTTCAATTCTTGGTTGGCTCCCTCTTAGAGAAGAATTGTTTTCCCGAAGCGCATCTTGCCATTCATCACTCAGCTTCTCCCACCAATTATTCAAATCATCTTCATGATGCAGAAGAAGAATATTTGGGTTTGTTCGCATAAAATTATCCGCCGAGTTCATACTTAACTCGGTCTGATCCGCAAGAATCTTTTCAAGATTATTAAGCCCGCTGATCGGTGATAGATCACTTATATCGGTTTGTTCTAGATTTACCTGCCTCAATTCCTCCATATCCTTTAGAGGAATTAAGTCTTGAATATTCGTTTCAGATAGATTCAGATACTTCAAAGAGTTTAGATCCCGCAACTGAGAAAAGTTGATGAGATAGTTCTTTTGAATTTCTAGAACCTCCAGCCCCTCTAGTTCCTTGATATTATCAATATTGTTGAATCCGCTACTTTCAAGATAGAGTCGCTTTAAGTTCTTGAATTCATTAAGAACAGCAAAGCTCATTACCTTAGAATTTTCAGCTCTCAGCTCCTCCAACAGGGAAAGATTAGCTAAAACACTTATGTCAGTTACCGGTGTATTTGAAATATCCAGATACTTCAATCGATCTGAGTATTTGATAAACTGAATGTCTTCAGCGGGTGTATTGGATATATCAAGAGCTTCTAAAAAAGTTACACTAGAGAGTGGTGCTAGCGAATCGATCTGAGTATCACTCAGGTCTACGTATTTCAATTCTCTTAATGACTGAAGCGGAGTTAAATCCAGTAAAGAATCGGTCCCACTAATATCTAAAGAGTCAACACTTACGAATTTATAAATGAGATCAAGGTCAACAGAGTCAAAGGCCGTCAATTGGAATCGGTCACTGAAATACCCTCTCCAATGTGGATCCAATAGTTCCCACCACTCCAGAAGTTCCTCGTCTCTGCTCAACTTGGTGGTGTAGATACTGGCAATTTTCAGTTCTTGGGTTCCTTCATCCAGATTAACTTCTATAAACCGTTCTTTAGTGTCTTCTACTTCTTCTCCTGAGTTTTGGGTAGCTGTCAGAGTCCTGTTGAGTGTAACCAAAAAGTAAACGTCACCATTATCTTTTTGGCTAGGCTTAACCTCCCTTACTTTGAATTCAAAGCTCACATTTTGGAAAAAGAACTCAATATCCTTCATGTAGGCTGTGACATCCTTATTGATCACCACCTTCCTATCCAGAATTAAATCATCCTCGACCTGAACCTGGCCATCTTCAAAGATTTTCAAGTAGCTCTCACGGATTACCACATCTTTATCTCTTGCTGGGGTATCAGATGCACCTACAGTATTGAGAAGGTATTCTAAAAATCTTACCTGATCCTCTACTTTTTCTTTGAGGCCGGCAATCT
>CAZLUY010000020.1:0-3435 GCA_964562785.1 uncultured Limnohabitans sp.
TATCGGTCTTCTGTCCCTCTAAAGATTATTCTTAGAAATAACCTCCTCGTTCAACAGTCGTGAAAACTCGAATAAATGAAATTGACGATAGAGGCCGAGAGTAAATCACATATCCTTAAACCCAAACCCTATTCCCTGAAGCAATAATTGAGTACTTTATCATTCTATAATGATCCAGATATTGGATCCATAAATTAAAACCAAAGACTTATGAGTAAGAGAATTTTTATTACTGGCGCCTCCACGGGATTGGGGAAGGCTACTGCTATTTTGTTTGCGAATAATGGCTGGGACGTGATCGCCACCATGCGAAAGCCAGAAAATGATAAAGACCTAGGATCTATTGAAAACATTACGCTTTTACCTCTTGATGTAACCAATCTTGATCAAATCCATTCAACAGCGAAAGCTGCTGTTGAGATTGGAGCCATTGACGTGGTTTTTAATAATGCAGGATATGGCTTAGCAGGTCCATTTGAAGGTGCCTTTGATGAGCAATTAGTTCGGCAAATTGATACTAATCTGCTAGGGGTGTTAAGGGTCACACAAGCTTTCATCCCACATTTCAGAGAGAGAAAAGCTGGACTCTTTATCACCACTACTTCTATTGGAGGCTTGGTGACTTTCCCCTTCAATTCAGTCTACCACGCAACTAAATGGGCTTTAGAAGGGTGGAGTGAAAGCCTTGCTTTCGAACTTGGCACCTTCGGAATCGGAGTGAAAACGGTATCCCCAGGTGGAATTGCAACTGATTTTGCTGGCCGTTCCTTAGACATTACTTCTCATGATGCATATGCTGAGACCATGCAAAAAGTGATGGGTGCATTTATGGATCCTGAGCGCCAAAAGGGATACTCAACAGCGGAACAAATAGCAGAAGTAGTTTGGGAAGCAGCAACCGATGGAAAAGATAAACTTCGCTACCCTGCAGGGCAAGATGCACTTGCCATGTATGCTCAGAGAAATGAAGTCGGAGATGAAGCTTTTAGAGGAGCAATCAAAGCGAATTTTCTAGGATAAAAATTACCCCGGGTTTGAACCTGGGGTAATTTATTTTTTAATCTTCTTAAGCACTTTTTGTGCTTTCGGATCGTCAATCAAATTATTAATCTCCAAAGGATCAGAATCCAAATCGTATAACTCTTCCGAATCTGGAGTATCAAGGTAATGAAAGTACTTCCAGTTTTTCCATCTCAGGCCCTGACTTGCAGGTATAATATCTACTTCCCATAAATGCTCCACAACAAAGGACTTCCTCTTTTTGGCTGGTCTTCTACCTTCCAGGTACCCGCTCAAATCCATGCCCTCCCAGCTAGAAGGGATTTCCACACCCGCCAAACCCAATACCGTCGGAGCGACATCAATATTTAAGGCAAAATCAGATATCGTTCCTTGATTAGAATTTCTGGGATCATAGATAATTAAAGGCACTCTTAGAGAATTTTCGTACATCAGCCATTTGCCCGCTAATTGCCTTTCTCCCTGGAAGTATCCATTGTCTCCCATTAGGATTATGACTGTGTTGTCAGCCTGACCTGTCTCCTCTAATACCTTTCGGATTCTACCAATTTCAGCATCCACTTCTGATATCATTCGATAGTATCCTTTCATGCTCTTTTGATACTTTTCAGGACTGTCATACCTCCAATGCCAACGCGTTCTATTTTCTCCACTTCGGACAGAAGCAGGCTGGGCATCAAAATATTCCTGACCTCGGAGCTTTGGTTCGGGAATAGAAATATCCGCATACAATTCATCGAATTCTTCTGACCAGAAATATTGATCCTCAGCAGGATCATGGGCATGTGGAGCCGAAAAACTCAAGGAAAGAACATAAGGCCTCTCTGTGGTTTGGTTCTGTATAAATTCAATTGCTTGATGCCCGGTATATCTTGTCAGGTGAACGGTGTCCTCCTCTATGGTTTTATAGAAATAGCCTCTTCGATCTTTGAAATTCCCGTTTCGATCGTAGCTATCACCGGCATCAAACAAGCCTTCAAATCCGGGATATCGAATCCCAAACTTCCCACAGAAAGCCGTTGTATATCCGGCATCTCTCATAAGCGTCGGATAGGAACTCATGGCAAATTCTTCCTGAAACTCCTGACCAAATGTGTAGCCATGAGTATGCTCATAGGTTCCGGTCAAAAATGAGGCTCGACTTGCCGCACAGATTGGAGTGGTGACATAGGCATTTTCAAAGTAAACACCTTCTGAGGCCAGACGATCCATCTCCGGCGTATGGATTATCTCATTTCCTGCATAGCCCAAAGCATCCCAACGCTGATCATCCGTCAAAATGAAAATGATATTGGGTCTTTGCTGAGCATTTAGAGGAATGGAAGTAAGAACAATGAGTAAGAGGAAAAGTGGGGTGAATCTCATAATCTCAAAATACAAAAAAGCATGAACAGCCCTCAGGGAATTTGAGCGAGGAAATGAGTAACTTAAGAAATGGCCGAGATCAAATTATATATCGCAACTAGTCTGGATGGATTTATCTCAAGAGAAGACGGCAGTCTGGACTGGCTTGAAAGTTTACCCAACCCCAATCAGCTAGACTACGGTTATGGAGATTTTATTTCCGGTATCGATACCGTTTTAATGGGGAGAGGTACCTATGAGGAAATTCTGGGATTCGGAGTTGATTGGCCCTATGGAGATTGTGAAAGCTATATTTTCACCAGGAAAACTGGCTATAAAACCAAAACCGATAAGACTCAGGCGGCAAAACTAAGCAAAGAGAGCCTAAAGGAAATCAAATCAAAAAGCGAGAAGGGTGTCTGGATAGTAGGAGGAGGTGAAATAATCACAGAGCTGATCAATATGGATGAAATAGACGAGATGATCATCTGTATAATTCCTGTAATCATTGCTAAAGGAATCCCTCTATTCCCTAATCAACCAAAAGAAACTCAATTCAATCTGGTCCATACAGAATCCTTCGATACTGGAGCTGTTTCACTGACCTATAGAAGAAAATAATATGGCTATGAAAATGAAATCTTGTGATCATTTAGATCAGACCAAGTCAGCAGGATTCAAGGGACCGAAAGCCTATGAATGTGAAGAATGCGTAAAGCTTGGTGACGATTGGGTTCATCTCCGGACTTGCCAAACTTGTGGAGTGACTCTTTGCTGCGATAGTTCCAAAAACAAACATGCCACGGCCCATGCCCTATCTCATGCCCATCCTGTGGCTGCCTCAGCTGAGCCGGGAGAACGATGGCTGTATTGTCATAGTGATAAGCTATTCTCAAAGTATTGACTATTTTAGCTCTGCATTAATTTTCGCCCAACACCCAAATTATGCACCCAGCACCTAATTCACTCTTCCGAGTACGACACTTCTTTGCCCTATTTCTAATAGCCTTATGCTTCTCTTGTGACGAGCCAAAAGAAATGAATAACGGCTTTTGGGTAGGAACTGCCACC
>CAZLUY010000021.1:0-2202 GCA_964562785.1 uncultured Limnohabitans sp.
AGAAGCACAGACTTTGGTGGCGAATGTTGGTGGTAGCTATTTCGCCTTAACTTCAGTGTGTACACATTCTGCATGCGATAGAAATTGGACCTTTAGCAGTCAGGAGTTTACTTGTACTTGCCATAATTCAAAGTTTGATACCTCTGGCAATGTGCTACAGGGCCCAGCTCTACAGCCATTGACACAGTTTTCAACTGATGTTTCTGGTCAGTTTTTGACCATAACTAAGTAATGAGACTTCTTCTCGCTTTCCTGATCCTCATCTCTTTTGAGAGTTTAGGCCAGAAATATACCACGGAGGCAGGTAAGGCTGTTTTTCTCTCAGATGCTCCACTGAGCAATTTTGAGGGAGAGTCATCCTACTTGGCAGGCCTGATTGATTTAGATCAGAATCTCCTGGATTTTTATCTGGATCTCAATACCCTTAAAACGGGAATAGGGCTTCGTGATCGACATATGCGAGAGAATTATCTGGAAACTGAGAAGTTTCCATTTGCCGAATTCACCGGTAAACTGGATGATATCCCCGAATTAGCTCAAGATGAAACCTTGCCCGTGAAGGCAAAGGGTATTTTCAAGATTCATGGAGTAGAGAAAGAAATAGAGGTGGAAGGAACGCTCACAAGGCTGTCCAAAAAGGAATTGAAGCTTGAGGCCAGTTTTGAGGTGCTTTTGAGCGATTACAGCATTCCTCTTCCAAAGTTGGTTTTTTACGAATTAGCCGAAAACCAACAAGTCACTATTTCTGCTACTCTTTCTGAATCCAAATGAGAAAATTAAGCTTTACCCTAGCCCTTTTTATAGGTTTTAGTTCACTAGTTGAGGCTCAGCTTGAGCGAAAACTGGTCAATGAAAATATGCCAGTGGAGCTAACCTTCCATGCCCCGCGTCATATCAATCTTTTTACGGTGGAGCCTTTGGATAAAAAGAGTATGCATTTCGCAATCATGCACACCTTTGCTCCATTGGAAAATGGGATTGGAGATCTCTTTGGTCTGGATAATGGCGCTAATATTCAATTTAGTTTTGAGTTCGCACTATCCGATAAAGTATCTCTTGGAGTTGGAAGAGCGAGTACGGATAAGTACTATCATATTTTCGGGAGATACCATATCCTTCAGCAAACCCAGAATGATAAAACTCCACTGTCTATTTCTATTGCTGGAGGAGCTGGCGCCAATTCATCCAACTATGACTTCTTACCAGAGGAGCCACCTACATTCGCGGAACGAACTAGCTATTGGGGGCAGGTGATGTTTGCCAGGAGATTCAGCCCAAGAATAAGCATCCAGGTTTCTCCCATGTTCTCTTATTTTGTGGACCCTAGAGAAATCTACCAAATCGAAGGAGATCAGGAGTTTTATACGGCAATTGGCCTGAGCGGCAAGTTCAAGGTAACAGATCGATCCTCGCTAACTCTCCAGTACATTCCAAATCTTAATTCAGATTTAAGCAATAACATCGGGGTTGGAAGGGATATTGAAGCAGGAGGGCATGTTTTCCAGGTTTACTTTGTTACCTCGCAAGCATTGAACGAACCCTATCTTTTGGCTGGGGGCAATGGAGAAAGTGCCTGGGAAGAATTCAGACTTGGCTTTAATGTGAATCGAATCTTCGCTACTGGAAGAAAGAAGTCTAAATAATTAGTCTTCTCTAGTCAATTCTCGATACCACAAAGTTCCTTCTTTCCATTCCTTTGTGACCTGATATTTATTCTCTTCAATCCAAAGCTCAAGATTGACAACATCCACTTCTTCTTTTGGATAGGAGTGAAGATAATAATCATAAATCAACACCCGGATTTCTTTAGGGGGATTGACTTGTAACTGATCCACTTCTTCAATCGGATAAATATAGACCTGCTGATCTTTCCTCCCGGGTAGCAATACCTCTTCGCTGAATTTTAGGAAATTATTTGTAATCAAAAGTGACTGATTATCAGGAGGCAAGGTTAATTCATTTAAAGCGTCAACCAGGGTAGAGTACTCTTTGAGTTTATGCTGATAAGGAATAGCAGAAAGAGCCGGAGTTACTAGTAATAAACCAATTCCAGCCAATTGGATTTTTTGATTTGCGAGCCAAAGCATTGCTGTAATACCTAAGTAGAAACCTGACATCTTAAAGTCCTCTTGGTATAGACTAAGGAGGGCCGCCAGAATAAAAGAGAGAGTGAAAGTTAATTTCCAATTCTTTGATTGTTGC
>CAZLUY010000022.1:0-6607 GCA_964562785.1 uncultured Limnohabitans sp.
ATCTCCAAAATGGCTTCAGGACTTTCTTAGAAGTCTTGATATGGAGCCTATCAATAATGTAGTGGATATCACAAACTTCATCCTTCATGATTTAGGTCAGCCGCTTCATGCTTTTGATGCAGATAAGCTTGCAGGAGGAAAAATCCACGTTGGTCGTATGCCAAAGGGTACTAAGTTCACCACCCTGGATGAAAAGGAAAGGAAGCTTTCTGGTGAAGAGTTGATGATTCAGGATGCTGATGGTGGAATTTGTATCGCTGGGATTTTCGGAGGTTTGAATTCCGGAGTGACGGATAGCACCAAAACCATTTTCCTGGAATCTGCCTATTTCTCTCCAGATATCACCAGAAAAGGCGCACAGTTTCATGGTTTGAAGACGGATGCAAGTTTCCGATTCGAAAGAGGAACTGATCCCAATATGCCGGTTTATGCTTTGAAGAAAGCCGTTGCTTTACTTCAGGAATTGGCAGGTGGAAAAGTGTGTTCGGAGATCACAGACATTTATCCTGATCCAATTGCTGATTTTGAGATTGATGTCAATTATGGAAGAATCAATCGCTTGATTGGAAAGAAAATCCCTTCTGATGAAGTGGATTCCATTCTTGAAAGCCTGGATATCCGAGTGGTGGATAAAACTGAAGAAGGGTTTAAGGCTATAGTAAAACCTTATCGAGTTGATGTGACTCGTGAGGCAGATATCATTGAAGAAGTTTTAAGAATTCATGGATTCGCTCAGGTGAAGCTTTCAGAAAACCTGGACACGGATTATCTGGCAGAACATCCTGTGAAAGATTTCGATAAGCTTCAATTCAGAACTACTGAATTGCTGGCAAGTCAGGGATTTTCTGAGATCATTACCAATAGCTTAACAAAGGCAGCTTATTCTGAAAAATCAGATTTCCTGAATGCCGAGGAAAATGTAGAGATCTACAACAAACTCAGCGAAGACCTTGGAGTGATGAGACAAACCCTTTTGTTCTCAGGGTTGGAAGTACTTGCACATAATATTAATCGACGTCAAAGTAATCTGAAATTCTTTGAGTTCGGCACCGTTTATTCCAAGGGAGAAAATGGCTATCAGGAAGGTTCCAGTCTGTCCATATTCCTGACAGGAAAGCGGAATGAAGAATCCTGGTTGGAAGAAAGCCAGGACTTGAGGTTTACGGATATTTATTCGGTTGTTTCCCAGCTACTACAAAAGCTAGGACTTCAGGCATCTTCTATGGATGTGGAGGAAGAGGAGCCATTTGATTATGCTTTAGTCTTGGGTTCAGGGGATAAGGTTATAGGTAAAATCGGATTAGTCGATGATAGCTTCTTGAAAATGGCTGAAGTTAAGCAGGAGGTTTGGTATGCGGAGTTGGATTGGAAGCTGATTTGTAAGCGCTCCGCAGGCTTGAAGAAGTATGCAGAGATATCCAGGTTCCCCGAAGTTCGGCGTGACCTATCTTTGGTGATTGACCGATCAGTTCCCTACAGACAGATTGAGCAAATAGCGAGAAAAGCTGGTGGAAGATTATTGAAAAGGACAGGTGTCTTTGATGTATATCAGGGTGAAAAGATAGCAGAGGATAAAAAAGCCTATGCTTTGAGCTTCTTCCTTCAGGATCAGGAAAATACTTTGACCGATAAGGTAATTGATAAAACAATGAGTAAATTAATCTCAGCGTTTGAAAAGCAGATAGACGCTTTGATCCGAACTTAAAATGATACACGACGAACTGCAAAAGCTAGAGAAGCTGGCAACTAAAATTCAGGGAAGAGTCGAAGAATTAAGGCTTGAAAATGGAAAGTTGAAGCAGCAAAATGAAGAGCTGACCAGCCAATTAAGCCAAAAAGAGCAGGAAATCGATCACTTTAAAAATAAGATTAAAATTAGTAACATTGTGGATAACCGTAAGGTGAATCCTGAGGATTCCACGGAAATGAAAGACTTAATCGATCGTTATATAAAAGAGATAGATCAATTGATCACTCACTTGTCAGATTAACATGGATACACTTTCAATACGCCTAAAAATCGGCGCCAGAGAATATCCTATGCGAGTTAAGATGGAGGATGAAGCCAAAATCAGACACGCTGGAAAGTTAATCAACGAAAAATTGAAGAAATACAAGGAGGAATTTGGGCTGGACGATATTCAAGACCTTTTGGCAATGGTCGCTTTTGACTGTATGGTTGAATCATTAGAATCTAATGAGGTCAATGCAGAAGATAGCACCAAGATTCAAGAGAGTTTGAGCCAGATAAATTCTATTCTGTCCTCCTCACTATAAGCACCTTTCATTCCAGGAATTTTTGATTCATCCTCGGTTGTTTATACCAAAATAACCCATGGATAGTACCCTATATATAATTATCGCCGCAGTAGTCGGCATTGCCGGAGGATTTGGATTTGCTTCCGTTCTCATAAAGGGCAAGAATAAAAAACTAGAAGCTGTTGCTGAAGAAAAGGCGAACCTGCTTATCCGCGAAGCGGAAACCAAAGCTGAATCAATCAAAAAGGATAGAATTTTTCAAGCTAAGGAGAAATTCCTCAAGTTGAAATCTGAGTTTGATGAGGAGATGTCAAAAAAGAAAAATATCATTCTCACCAACGAAAATAAGATCAAACAGCGGGAGCAGCACATCAACAAGGAACAGGAAAAGGTCAAGCGAAAGCAGGCTGAATTGGATAGTTCCAAAGAGAATCTCCAAGCTCAGCTGCAAGCGGTTCATCTTAAGAAAGAAGAGCTGGAAAAGGTAACTAATCGAAGGATCGCCGATCTGGAAAAAGTAGCTAGCCTGACTCGTGAAGAGGCTCGAGAGGAATTGGTGACAATGCTTACTGAAGAGGCTCAGACTAAGGCGTCATCTCAGATTAAAGACATTCTGGATGAAGCTAAATTAACTGCGACTAAGCAGGCTAAAAAGATTGTCCTTAATACGATTCAAAGAACAGCTACCGAGCATGCCATCGAAAACTGTGTGTCAGTTTTCAACATTGAGAGTGATGATATCAAGGGAAAAGTTATTGGACGAGAAGGGCGGAATATCAGAACTCTTGAATCTGCCACGGGAGTGGAGATAGTAGTAGATGATACACCGGAGGCGATTATTATTTCCGGCTTTGACCCGGTAAGAAGAGAGGTGGCAAGGTTGTCACTACACAGACTCGTTCAGGATGGCCGAATCCACCCTGCAAGAATTGAGGAAGTAGTTGCCAAGACCAGGAAAAACATAAATGAAGAGATCATGGAGATTGGTGAAAGAGCCTGTATTGATCTTGGAATTCATGGATTACATCCTGAATTGGTGAAGATGGTTGGCCGGATGAGATTCAGGTCTTCCTATGGCCAGAATTTGCTTCAGCACTCCAGAGAAGTCGCGAATCTGTCAGCAACCATGGCTGCGGAAATGGGCTTGAATGCTAAGCTTGCGAAGCGCGCAGGATTACTACATGATATCGGTAAAGTCTGGCCGGAAGAGCAGGAGCTTCCACACGCCATCCTTGGAATGGAACTTGCGAAAAAATACAAGGAGCATCCTGAGGTTTGTAATGCTATTGGTGCCCACCACGATGAGATCGAGATGACATCTATGCTTTCTCCAATTGTACAGGCAACTGATGCTATTTCAGGAGCGAGACCTGGAGCAAGAAGAGAGGTGATGGATAGCTATATTCAGCGATTGAAAGATCTTGAAAGCCTCGCTCTAAGTTTTGAAGGAGTGAATAAATGCTTTGCCATGCAGGCGGGTCGTGAACTTAGGGTTTTGGTGGATGCTGAGAATGTGGATGATAACACAGCAGGTCAGCTTTCTTTTGATATCTCCCAAAAGATAGAAAAAGAGATGCAATACCCAGGTCAAATAAAGATCACCGTGATCCGCGAAATGCGATCGGTGAACTATGCACGATAATTAAATATTTTACTCAAATTTGGTGGTTGGCTTAAAAGGTCAACCACTTTTTTTATGAATACAATTGTATCCTTTTTCATAGATATCTATGAGGCAATCATCGACTTGAGGTTTGCCTTGTTCCCAAGGAAAATTGAGGATTCTGATAGAAAGATTCTCAATGAATTCTTTCCATACTATGCACGGATGGATCCAAAGTTTCAAAAGGAATTCGAAAAGCGGATGACCCATGTATTGACTACAAAAGAATTTCATGGAATGGGTGGGATTGATGAGGTGACCGAAAAAATGGAGGTTCTTATCGCCGCCACGATTGTCATGGTCATCTTCGGATGGAAAAGGGTAAAGCTCTCACATTTTAGACGAGTATTAATCTATCCAAACAAGTATTACAATAAGGCAACAAAGAAGTATCACCTTGGGGAGGTAAACCCCCAATTAGGGACTATTGTGGTTTCCTGGAAGGCCTTTCTCGATGGGCTAACGGATGAGTCTGACGGGGTGAACCTTGGAGTTCATGAAGTGGCTCATGCCTTGAAGCTTGAGAATAAAATCAAGTATGATCGAGAGTATCGATTTATCTCCTCTCACCTGATGGATGAGTATAAGGAGCACGCTCAGCAGGAACTTAAAAGATATCAAAATGGTGAGGATTCCTTCTTACGTGAAGCGGCTACTATTGATGATGATGAACTCTTTGCGGTAATCCTTGAGGTATTTTTTGAAACCCCAGAGGTCTTTGAAGAAAAGAGACCGGAGTTTTATGAAGTGATGACTCTGATTCTGCAGCAGAACCCACTGGTTGTAAGCCCTAGGGCATAAAAAAGCCGGACTGATAATCAGACCGGCTAATATACTTGAAGATAAATTTTTAAGCTCCTACGCCTAAAGCTTTAACCATTGTTTCTCCGATTTCTGCTGGTGACTCAGCTACGTGGATACCATTTTCTCTCATGATCCTCATCTTAGCTTCTGCAGTATCGTCTGCTCCGCCAATTATAGCTCCGGCATGTCCCATTCTTCTGCCTGGAGGTGCTGTCTGTCCTGCGATGAATCCAACAACCGGCTTCTTGTTTCCAGTCTCTCTGATCCACTTTGCAGCTTCCGCTTCATAGTTTCCGCCGATCTCACCGATCATTACGATAGCATCAGTTTCAGGATCTTCCATTAGAAGTTGAACAGCCTGCTTGGTAGAAGTTCCAATGATTGGGTCACCACCGATTCCGATTGCAGTAGAAACACCAAGCCCAGCCTTAGCTACCTGATCAGCTGCTTCGTACGTCAATGTTCCTGACTTGGAGACGATTCCGATTCTACCTTGCTTGAATACAAAGCCTGGCATAATTCCCACCTTTGCTTCTCCTGGTGTGATTACACCTGGGCAGTTAGGGCCAATAAGAGTAGCACCTCTTTCCAAGATATAAGGCTTAGCCTTGATCATGTCTGCCACTGGAATACCTTCTGTGATAGCAATGATAACTTTGATTCCTGCATCAGCTGCCTCCATGATTGCATCCGCTGCAAAAGCTGGCGGAACGAAGATGATAGAGGTATCAGCTCCTGTCTTTTCTACTGCTTCTTCTACTGAATTATATACTGGCTTGTCCAGATGTACTGAACCTCCTTTGCCAGGGGTAACTCCCCCTACGACATTAGTGCCATACTCAATCATCTGCTGGGCATGGAAGGAACCTTCAGAGCCTGTAAAACCCTGGACAATTACCTTAGAATTATTATTAACTAGTACACTCATGATGCATTGATTAAAGTTTGCACAAAAATAGAAGAAACATACCGTGCACAAAAGAAAAGCTCAACATTATGGATGGAAATCTAAGACGAATAATAATCCTCTTTAAAGCCTTCAATAATCCATGGACGGGTTGCTCTAAATTGAGGACTTGGGCCAAGCAGAATTAAATATTTTGTAATTTCCGACATCCAACCAAAGCTTTTGAAATCCCACAGTGAATGTTCAGTCTTAAAATATTAATCGTAGAGGACGACTCTGTTTCAGCTTTGCTTTTACAGCGAGCACTAGAGAAAAATAATCATGAAATTATAGGGGTTGCCGACTCTGGTGAAAAGGCCCTGGAAACGCTAGAAGAAAATCCGGCTGACATCGTGATGATGGACATCAACCTGGCTGGAGATCTGGATGGAATTAAAACAACGGAAATAATCAATGAAAAGTATGATGTTCCGGTGGTGTACCTCAGTGCGAGTTCAGATGCTGAGACACTGAATAAGGTGGTCGGTACTAACCCTAGCGCCTATGTAATCAAGCCATTCAATATTCGCGAATTAAATATGGTGATTGAACTCGCCATTTTTAAGGATAGGAAAGAGAAGGAACTACAGAAGCTGAATAATGAGCTTGAGGAGAAAGTGAAGCAGCGTACGGTAGAATTATATGACGCGAATAAGGAGTTGACTAAAGCTTTAGAAAAGGAGCGTGAAATAAATGAGCTGAAATCCAGAATCGTGCTGAATGTTTCTCATGGATTCAAAACACCATTAACTTCTATACTCAGTTCTGCCCAGCTTCTTCAGGTTTATGCGGAAAAGGAACATCCCTTCAAGCAGAAAATTATGAAGCATGGTTCTAAGATTGAGAACTCAGTTAGGGCTTTAAATAATCTCTTAACCAGTGTTTTGTTCTTTGGAAAGGCCGATGAAAATAAAATGGAATACAAGCCTAAAAAG
>CAZLUY010000023.1:0-3611 GCA_964562785.1 uncultured Limnohabitans sp.
TAGATCGAAAGCCTCAATGAAATTCACCTTGAGGCCAATAGACACAAAAAAGATTGGAGCGAAGATATTATTGATAAACTGATGGAGAATCTCTTTGGCTTTTTCCGTGAGGTACTCTGAATCACCAAAGGCCACACCTATAATAAAGGCTCCGAAAATCGCATGAATTCCTATAAACTCAGTAAAGGAAGCCGCCAGAAAACAGATTGCCAGAGATAAAGAAAGCAACCCTCCAGGCCACGCTAGTTTCTTATTCACCCAAGGCAGGGTTCTATTAATTAAACCCTTGCCTATCGTAAGCATGAAAAAGGTGAAAACAAGAGTTAATCCAATGGTTGGCCAAACTCCAAGCCCCTCCTGACCTGATTCTGACAGCGATAAAATCACAGAAAACACAATCCAGCCAAGGATATCCACAATCATGGCTGCAGCTATAATTAATAGCCCCGTATTGGTTTTGAAAAGGTCCAGGTCCATTAAAATTCTAGCGACCACAGCTAAGGCAGTGATAGATATAGCCAAACCAAAAAAAGTTGAGGCCACAACCCGGTCATTGATATTCACACCGAGAAACTCTGGGAAAGCATAGGCAACTACAAAGCCTGCTATAATCGGTAAGGTCATGGAGGCCACGGCAATCTTAAGGGCGTTTTTGCCCTGATTCCAGACCACCTGCAACTCTACCTCAAGGCCTGCTATAAAAAGCAGGAGGACTACTGCAATCTGCACAAAGCCATCCAAGGCAATATTGGCCATGGGGTGGCTGGCAAATAGATAATCCTGAATCTCCGGAAAGAAATTTCCAAGTATGGTGGGACCGATTATAATTCCAGCTAGTATTTCCCCAACAACGGCCGGCTGCTTGAACTTTCTGGCTACCTCGGCAAAAACCCTTGCCATGATGAGCATGACAGCGAGTTGTAGCAGGAGATTGATAACCTCTTCGTGATTAAGTGCTTCCATTCAGACTATTTCTTAATCAATAAAAGGTTACATGGGAGTGTGCTCAGCAGCTCTTCAAGATCATGAGGAAAAATCCGATCAAAGAAGTTTAGCCTACGGCCATCTCCTACAATTAATAAATCCGCTTCAATCTTCTCACAAAATCTTGCCAACTCAATGGCCCACTTTCCTCCTGTCACTTTGATATTAACCCGTAGGTCATCATGGGGAATATGATTCAGGATTTTCTGAACATACTCCATCTCATTCTGTACAAGCTGCCTACGGGTATTTGCAATTTCTTCCTCATTATCCTCCCCAGCCGTTCCCATCTGAAGCCCGTACATTTTGATTTCATTCAAAATATGAACCTGCTCCGCCTTGACCTTCTGTGAAAATTTGATCCCTCGATCTATGACCATTGGGGTAATGGTCAATTGCGTTCCATTTATGACCACCTTAGAAAAATCACTAGCCTCGACTTGAGGGTCAATCAAAGTCATCACAGAGCAATGTGATTTGCGGATAATCTTTCGAGCAACCGAACCCAAATAGTAGGTTAAAAAGCCCTCTTTCTTTAGTGCTCCTGTGACCAATAAATCGACATCATTCTCCCGGCATGCCTCCAAAATCATTTTCACAGGCTTCCCTTCTTTCCAAACTATGCTCGTAGATAATTGATCAAGTCCTGTTCGTTTGACGGCTTCATTAACCTTCTGTTCTAGCTCTTCGGTTTTAGGGCCCACATGAATCAGCACCAATTCAGAATTAAAAGTCTGGACAATCTTTTTGGTCTCCGAAATCAAAGCCTCCATCCGAGGGGAAAAAGCCAGAGCAAGTGCTATTTTTTTAAACATGAGGAGAAATGCTTTGCTGATTAAATAAGGAAAAAAACTCCATCTCTGCAATTTAGGCCGCTTGATCCATTCATCCCGAAGACCGTCCATTCAAGAAGGTTATTGAGACCCAAACCTATTCTCATTTAATTGAATCCATTTTTTTGCTCAATTTTAAACAAACGGAAAAATCAATTCTATGAAAAAAATACTGCTGGGTGGTTTTCTCTTTGCAGCTCTGGGCTTCGGTCAGGTGAGCAAAGCGCAAACCGATTATCCCACCTTATCAGAAATTAACTCAAGGGTTCAGCAAGTAGCTTCCAACTCAAGCGCAGAACTGATCACCCTTACCCAAACGGATGGCGGCAAAGACATCCAGGTCCTTAAAATCGGAACTGGAGACGTAGATGAAAAACCTGCCATAGCTGTAGTTGGAGGAGTGGAAGGCTACCATGTTCTTGGCGTGGAGCTAGCACTACAATTTGCTGAAAGCCTGGTGTCAGATAATTCTGCTGCCTTGGAAAAAACAAGCTTCTATGTTTTTCCTAACCTTTCTCCAGATGCATACGAACAATATCATGCATCACTCAAATATGAGAGAAGAGGAAATACCATGGCTATGGATCATGACCGGGATGGTACCCCTGGTGACAATGGCTACTCAGATCTAAATGGCGACGGAGTAATCACATGGATGCGAGTGGAAGACGCCATGGGTGACTACATGATCTCAGAAGAAGATGATCGAGTACTGGTTAAAGCTGATAGAGCTAAAGGTCAATCAGGTCAATACCGTGTATTTAAGGAAAGCCGTGATGATGATCAGGATGGTAAGTTTGCAGAAGATCTAACTGAAGGAATAGCCTTCAATAAGTCTCTTACCTATAAATTCCCGGTTTTTGAACCCTTGGCGGGTGACGTGGCTGCTTCGCCAGTAGAAACCAGAGCAGTCCTTGACTTCCTTTTTGATCAGTGGAACGTTTTCGCTTTCGTGACCTTTTCTCCAGCTAACAACCTTAGCTCTCCATTGAAGTACAATGCTGCTAATGCAAGAAAAAGAGTGGTCACATCCATCCTTCAAGGTGATGAGAAGCTCAATAAATTGGTCTCAGACAAATACAAAGAGACAGTTTCCCAAAAAGCCTACAAGCAGAATAATCAAGGAACTGATGGAGACTTTTTCCAGTGGGCATACTTCCATTTCGGACGATTGAGTTTCAGTACGCCTGGATATTGGACGCCGGAATTTGGTGGAAAGTCAAGTACCGAAGCCAACTATCTTGCTTGGGCTGATTCTTTAGGATGGAATGATGTATTCGTTCCATGGACAGAAATCGAGCACCCTGACTTCCCCGATCAGAAGGTAGAAGTTGGAGGAATCAAGCCTTTTGTGATGGCGAACCCACCCTATGAAAAAGTGGAAGAAATCGCCTCCGAGCATAATGATTTTATCATCGCTTTAGCAGCAATGCAACCAAGTCTTGAACTACACAACTTAAAAGTGGAAGACTTAGGCAATGGCTTGAGTCGAGTAAGTGTAGATCTTTACAACAATTCTCCGCTACCTACTCATTCTCAACTTGGAGAAAGATCCAGGTGGCTTAGACGCATTCGAGTAGATATGGAAGTGGATGAGGACCGGTTAATTTCTGGTGACCCAACCTCTACCATGAGGTCACTTGGAGCCTATGAAAAAGCTTCCATGAGCTGGGTTGTTAGAGGTAAAGGATCTGCCAATTTAAAAGTAGGTGCCAGCCACCTTGGTTTCATCAACGAACAAATAAATCTCTAAGCCATGAAAATTATGAACAAATCAAAATTATTGATTGCCTT
>CAZLUY010000024.1:0-5650 GCA_964562785.1 uncultured Limnohabitans sp.
GCTATTGATTACTTCTCTTGCAGTTGCTTCATCAGGAGCTTCAGTATTTCTCAGCTGTCGATAGATAACCTCCACCGCCTCTTTTTCAGAGTTAGAATTATCCTTCTGAAGGGTATTATATACGATGGAATAGTCAGCGATATTCACATCTTCTCTATGAAGAATGATGCTCTTCGCTCCTGATTCCAAAATCAAGTCTACGTCTTCTGCAGTAAGAACGGTATCTCTTTCTAGCAATACCTCATTTCTATCGATAGAAACTACCTCACCGGTATCCTCATCCACAAAGTCTTCCACCCATGTTCTCAAAACACGTGCAGCTAGCTTTCTGTCAACAACTTTCTTAAGTGCAGTTTTATTTGCTTTCACTTCCTCAGAAAGACCGAATAGATCCAGGATATCCTTATCAGATCCGTATCCGATAGCTCTCAAAAGAGTAGTAACCGGGAACTTCTTCTTTCTATCGATATAAGCATACATGACATTATTAATGTCAGTAGCAAATTCAATCCAAGAACCTTTGAAAGGAATGATTCTCGCGGAGTAAAGCTTGGTACCATTAGTGTGCTTACTCTGAGCAAAAAATACACCTGGTGAACGGTGAAGCTGAGATACAATTACTCGCTCAGCACCGTTAATTACAAAAGAACCCTTCTCGGTCATGTATGGGAGGTTACCCAAAAAGACCTCTTGTTCGATTGTTTCAAAATCTTCATTGTCCTCATCGTGACAAAGCAATCTAAGCTTCGCTTTCAATGGAACAGAATAAGTAAGCCCGCGGTCGATACACTCGCCCACACTATATTTTGGAGGATCTACTGCGTAGTCAATGAATTCCAAAGTGAAATTCTCTCTGGAATCACTGATAGGAAAGTTTTCAGAGAAAACCTTAAATAATCCATCCGCCCGGCGCTTTTCAGCTGGAGTATCCAATTGGAAGAAGTCTTTGAAAGACTGCAATTGAATATCTAAGAAATCTGGATAATCTTTAACCGCCTTGATGGAGGAGAAATTTTTCCTTCCTGTTTGATTCTTGATAGCCAAGGTTCTTGTGTTTATAGTGAAATTAAATATTGGATAGCTACAATTTTAGCTATTAATAATGCAATTTTAAACCTGCGCATAAACAGGAAAAGACCTGACTAAAATAGTCAGGTCTTAGGCTTTAACCAGGACCTATTGGAGCTGGTTTGTCAAATTACTTGACCTCTACTTCAGCACCAGCCTCTTCCAAAGACTTCTTAAGAGCCTCGGCTTCGTCTTTTGCTACGCCCTCTTTAAGAGCCTTAGGAGCAGAGTCAACTAGTTCTTTAGCATCCTTCAATCCAAGTCCAGTAAGCTCTTTTACAAGCTTAACTACTGCTAGCTTAGAAGCACCTGCCGCCTTAAGAACTACATCAAATGATGTCTTCTCTTCTGCAGCTTCAGCTTCGCCACCACCAGCTCCACCAGCTACTACTACAGCTCCAGCTGAAGCAGGCTCGATTCCGTACTGATCCTTAAGGATGTCTGTCAATTCTTTTACTTCTTTTACAGTCAAGTTTACTAACTGATCTGCAAGTTGTGTAAGATCTGCCATCGTATTATTAATTTAAAATTTTCGTTTTTGAATGATTTGATTTTTAGTTTTCTCCTTTTTCTTCGATTGCTTTCAAAACACCAGAAATGTTGTTTTGTCCGCTTTGCAAAGCTCCAAGAAGATTCATAGCCGGAGACTGAAGTAGACCAAGTAGGTCGCCAATCAATTCAGACTTAGATTTCAGATTAGAAAGCATCTTGAGGTTTTCCTCACCGAGGATCACATCAGAGTCAATGGCAGCACCTTTAAATGCAGGCATTCCGTCATTAGCTCCACGCTTCTTTCTGAAGTCCAGCAAAACCTTTGCTGGAAGATTATTGGTCTCTTTTGAGAATAAGATCCCTGAAAACCCTTTAAGAGCAGTATCTGATAGTTCAGAATAATCAGCATCAAGATTTTCAAGTGCTTTAGTGATCAAAGTATTCTTGTACACTTTGTACTCGATACCTTTCTCAAAGCACATTCTTCTGAATGCATTCACAGTAGCTACATCAAAACCTGATGCATCAGTGATGTAGAAGAAGGGGGTCTCTCTCAGTTTCTCAGTTAGACCGTCGATGATTACTTTTTTCTCTTCTCTAGTCATGATTATACACCTTGAATTGTTCCCTTATCCAACTTGATGCCCGGAGACATAGTACTGGAAAGATTAATACTCTTAAAATATGTGCCTTTTGCAGATGAAGGCTTAAGCTTAGAAATGGTGTTGATTAATTCCTTCGCGTTCTCCTGAATCTTTTCAGGGCTGAAAGAGATCTTACCGATGCTAGCGTGAATGATTCCAAACTTATCCACTTTGAAATCGATCTTACCAGCTTTCACTTCTTTAACAGCTTTAGCAACATCCATAGTCACAGTTCCTGCTTTTGGGTTTGGCATCAATCCTCTAGGACCTAATACTCTACCCAATCTACCTACCTTCGCCATTACGTTTGGCATGGTGATAATGACATCAATGTCAGTCCACCCACCTTCGATCTTAGCGATGTAGTCATCCAATCCAACGTAATCTGCACCAGCAGCCGTAGCTTCATCAGCTTTGTCAGGAGTACAAAGAACCAATACTTTGATATCTTTTCCTGTACCGTGTGGAAGGGCTACAACCCCTCTTACCATTTGATCAGCCTTTCGTGGATCAACACCCAAACGGATGTCAAGATCTACAGACGCATCAAACTTCACATCGGTAATCTCCTTAACAATAGAAGCTGCCTCTTCAAGGGAATACTCTTGACTTGGATCGTATTTCGAAAGCGCTGCTTTCTGCTTTTTAGTTAACTTCGCCATAGTCTATATTTTTTAAGATTCCCAAGGAGCTTGTCCAGACACTTTGATACCCATACTTCGCGCGGTACCGGCTACCATTCTCATGGCCGATTCCACTTTGAAAGCATTGAGGTCAGGCATTTTCACCTCGGCGATCTCTTTTACCTGATCCCAGGTAACAGATCCCACCTTCTTCCTGTTTGGCTCAGACGATCCACTTTTGATCTTAGCTGCCTGCAACAACATGTTAGCTGCTGGAGGAGTTTTGATCACAAAGTCGAAAGACTTGTCTGAGTAGATTGTAACCAATACTGGTAGCAACTGTCCCATTTTGTCCTGGGAACGTGCATTGAATTGCTTACAAAACTCCATGATGTTCAGACCCTTGGAACCAAGAGCTGGACCTACAGGAGGTGAAGGGTTAGCCTGGCCACCTCTCACTTGTAATTTTAAATAACCAGTGATTTCCTTAGCCATTGCTTAGTCTTGTTTTTCTACTTGTATAAAGTTTAATTCTACAGGAGTATTTCTTCCGAAGATCTTGACCATAACATTCAATTTCTTCTTCTCATCAAATATCTCCTCAATCGTCCCGGTAAAACCACTGAAAGGACCGTCCATTACTTTCACGGTCTCTCCGACTATATATGGTGTATCCAGCTTCTCGGCAAACTCATCAATCTCTTCAACCTTACCTAAAATACGGTTGACTTCTGACTGACGTAATGGCTCAGGGGTTTTGGAAGCTCCCCCGGAGTTTGATCCTAAGAAACCGATTACTCCCGGTATACTTGTAATTACATGGTTGGCTTCACCATTTGAAAGATCCGCATTGACTAAAACGTATCCAGGAAAGAAGTTTCTCTCCCTTACTCGCTTCTTGCCATTACGCATCTCGTAGACTTTCTCAGATGGAATCAAGACTTCAGGAATAAATTCCTCAAGAGTCTGCCTATTGATCTCGTTATCGAGATAGGTTTTCGTCTTTTTTTCTTGTCCTGCTACTACTCTGAGCACGTACCACTTATGTTCTGCCATCCTGTAAAAATCAATTCAATTAGAATAAATCATAAAACCAAGTCATAATATTCTCGAACCCAAGATCAATTCCACCTATAAATAGGGCGAAGATCAAGGATGCTACCAATACTAAAACCGCACTGTTTTGAAGAAACGAATACTTAGGCCAAGTGACCTTGTTTTTCATTTCATCGTACGCTTCTAAGACAAAGTTTTTCAGATTCATAGTGTACTTACTTACTGGCACGGGCAGAGAGATTCGAACTCCCATCAACGGTTTTGGAGACCGCTATTCTGCCATTGAACTATGCCCGTGTGAATGAACGCTCCGCTAATGGGAACGCAAAAGTAGTTATTGATAAATAAAGAAACAAATGCGACCCCAAAAAATTGAGATCGCATCGTTTCAATTTATGCGAATAAATATTAGTCTAGAATTTCAGTTACCTGACCGGCACCTACTGTTCTACCGCCTTCTCTGATCGCGAAACGTAGACCATTCTCAAGAGCAACCTTGTTTAGAAGGTTAACTTCGATAGTTACGTTATCACCTGGCATTACCATTTCCACGTTTTCTGGAAGCTTGATCTCACCAGTTACGTCAGTCGTTCTTAGGTAGAACTGTGGACGGTACTTATTGAAGAATGGAGTGTGACGTCCACCTTCTTCTTTTGATAGAACGTAAACCTCTGCTTTGAAGTGAGCGTGAGGAGTTACAGAACCAGGCTTACAGATGATCATACCTCTTTTGATATCAGTTTTCTCGATACCTCTAAGCAATAGACCAACGTTGTCACCAGCTTCACCTCTGTCCAATATTTTTCTAAACATCTCAACACCAGTTACAGTTGACTTCATGTCTTCTGCACCCATACCGATGATGTCTACAGCGTCACCAGTGTTGGTAACACCTCTTTCGATTCTACCAGTAGCAACAGTACCTCTACCAGTAATAGAGAATACATCCTCAACAGGCATCAAGAAATCTTTATCAACTGCTCTTTCTGGAAGAGGAATATACTCATCCACAGCAGTCATCAATTCTTCGATTTTAGCAACCCACTCAGGCTCACCGTTCAATCCACCAAGGGCAGAACCAGCGATTACAGGAATGTCGTCACCTGGGAAGTCGTACTCAGAAAGCAATTCTCTTACTTCCATTTCAACAAGCTCAAGTAGCTCAGCATCATCAACCAAATCTACTTTGTTCATAAATACAACCAAAGCAGGAACACCTACCTGACGAGAAAGCAAGATGTGCTCTCTAGTTTGTGGCATTGGTCCGTCAGTAGCAGCAACCACGATGATCGCACCGTCCATTTGAGCAGCACCAGTAATCATGTTTTTCACATAATCGGCGTGACCAGGACAATCTACGTGAGCGTAGTGTCTGTTTTCTGTTTGGTATTCGATGTGTGAAGTATTAATTGTAATACCTCTTTCCTTTTCTTCTGGAGCGTTGTCGATAGAAGAGAAGTCTTTTTGCTCTGCCAGACCCTTGTTCGCAAGAACTGAAGAGATCGCAGCAGTCAAAGTTGTCTTTCCGTGATCCACGTGACCAATTGTACCAATATTCACGTGAGGTTTCGAACGGTCAAAGGTTTCTTTAGCCATGTCTGAAAATTCCTATTTTAGTTAAATATTAAATTAAATATAAAAAAAGGCTACACATAAATATATAGCACAATCACTCAAACCAATATTCGCCTTTTTTGATTAAAAAAAGACCTTCTCCCTTGCTACTGGGCCTGTTACAGGCAACTAATTCAAATACCACACTCCCAT
>CAZLUY010000025.1:0-3164 GCA_964562785.1 uncultured Limnohabitans sp.
CAAACTTACCCTTAGGAAAATCCCACTTACCTAGTCTAAAAATTAGTAGAAACTTATGGTCCTTTTGAACTATCCCACCTGCCGCTTTAATAATTTGAAATCGGCTCTTGATGAAAGACTTTAAATCTTTCTTATGCTTTGATGCCAGCGTTACAGAGTTCAATTTTCTAAGTTTTCTTGTGCGTAGCACATAAAGAATCCTTATCACCTGATCCTCAGAAGGCTCTAAAAAAAGAATATCTCCTTTCCAGTGTTTAGCTGGAGGAAGATCTTCATGATCGACAAAGGTTTTATGAAAGGATTGATCAGAATTTAGCTGCTTCGAAGCTAGAATATCCAGGGGCTTGTCGTTAACAAAAATCCTCATTCAAAATAGGTATAGATAGGATGGCGTCGCTCATAAAGGTGCATAAAAAAAAGACCTCCAGCAAAGATCAGAATGCATTATCCATTATTTTTGGGCATGCAAATTTTAGATCAAGGCGTAGCCGCAGAAGTAGCTGATAAACTATTGGAAATCGAAGCAATTAGATTGCAACCTGAGCAGCCTTTTACCTGGGCATCCGGATGGAAATCACCTATTTATTGCGACAATCGATTGTCTCTTTCATTCCCGGCCGTCAGAGATTTGATCAAAAATGAATTGGTAAGAAATGTACAGCACTTTTTCCCAAAAGCAGAAGGTATCGCTGGTGTCGCCACTGCTGGAATACCTCAAGGTGCACTGATTTCAAATGATTTGGACCTGCCTTTCGTCTATGTTAGATCTAAGCCAAAAGGACACGGCATGGAGAACATGATCGAAGGAAAGGTAACACCAGGTCAAAAGGTAGTTGTGGTGGAAGATCTTGTATCCACCGGAGGAAGCTCTTTAAAGGCTGCTCAAGACTTAAAAAATGCCGGTTTCGAGGTATTGGGAATGGTCGCCATATTTAGCTATGGATTCGATTTGGCTGCTGAAAATTTCAGAAATGCTGGGATTGATCTTGTTTGTCTATCCCATTATGAAGCAATGCTTCCACGAGCAGTTGAAAAGAATTACATTTCTGAGGATGTATTGAAATCGCTCAATACCTGGAGAAAGGATCCGTCTAGCTGGAACCCTGCTAACTAAGCCTATTTCTTAAAAAGGCCAACGGATCCACCGACCCAATCCTTATCCTTATTGTATTTAACCCCGATCATCTCACCGCGGCTGAGTCTGACTAGATTACCGACCAATGTTGGTTTCTGGTCACCAATGGGCCACATGGCAAACATTCTGACTTCTGCCTTAACCTTGCCCGTTGGGGATTCAAGAATAGGAAGATACTTTACCTTCTTTTGAAGAATGTACTGATCTTTATTTTCTATGGTCTCTAGCTTTTCTCGAGTCACATGGAATATCACACCAGCTCCAGAAAAGCTAAAAATTGGCTTTAGAACATAATTCTCAAGATCCTTAGGAATTTCCTCTAAGTCGCTCAAAAGAGTAGTTTCTATAAAATATTTACCCTTCATGTAAGGCAGAATAAATTTTGAAATCCGATTATACCAGTTGGGATGGCCTGCCCATTCAACATCAAAATGATCTTCAAAGCTAAAATGAAGCTCAAGATCATTCCTGGCATATAATTCATCAAAAATTACTCGGTTGTAAATTCTTTTAACCTGAATTCTTCGGCCATTAGCAGCTTTGTAGAAAAGCTTATCGCCCTCCTTTTCAACCTCTGTGACACAAACCACGGGGATTCCCATATCCCTTTCGGCATAGTAAAAATCAATACTGGTATTTTGCTTAATAGGCTCAACCTCCAGCAAGATCACTTCCTCTCGCTTATGTCCATTTAACACGATTCGCTCAAGCAGAGACTGATAAGATTTCGGTTCAAAGCCATTTAGGTAAGGGGTGAATTCATCCAACCAAGAATAAGTCTCTTTGTGCTTCTCAAAGAGGTTTTGCTGGAAATTGAATACAGTAGGAAATCCTTGCACCTCAATCAATTGAGGAAGAATTTCACCATTCTCCCCTTCACAAAGACCAAAATCTATCGCCATAAATTGAGTATGATCTCCTTCTCCAGGAACATTCACGGTCAGTTCAATTGCTTCTTGTGTTAGCTCCTTAAAATTTGGCTGAGTAACAAAGTCAATCACCTGCTCACACCCATCCAAAAGTTTAGCTTTCAACTCTTCTGAAATAAACAAAGGTGACTCCGCCACTCGAAATTTTGGGGGCCTTTGAAAATCACTTTCAATGTTCTTTAGGAATTCCTGGTACTTTTCAGGTGAAAATTCCTTATTAAACTTTTGTCTGGCTTGGGAAATCATAAAAAATTAAATCGGGACGCTCACTTTTTTAGAGCGGATCTTCTCTATTGACTTGCGTAGAAAATTTGGGATCAGTGTTTCGTTCGTTCTGTAGATTTTATCCTCATCGGTCAAGTGTTCGAGCATAGTTCTGAACTTAGCCTTACCTTTTACAGCGATGATTTTTTCCTTTACCTCATTCTTTTTAAGGTGAGTTAGGAAACTAACAGGATCTGCTTCAGGATGGAATTGAGTCCCTACCATTTCTTCAGAAAATCGGATCCCCATCAAAGCTCTTTCGTACTCCACATGATTTCTGATTTTCTCCAAGGCAATAACCTTGGCACCAAGCAGCTTGAATTTCTTCTTATCAGGCTGCAAAACTTGATAATCACGACTATCAACTGCCCAGAAAGGGTTATCCAGATCTTCGAATAAACAATCATTCATTCCTTCCTTGGTCTTGTGAATTGACATTACACCAAATGAAGTAGATTTCCTTTTAGAAATCTCTCCCAAACCAAAGTGCTTACATGCCATCTGAAAGGAGTGACAAATGAGCAAAATGTGTTTCTTCTTTTCAGATTGCTGATTCCAAATCCAAATCTGATCGAGGAAATCAAAAAACTTCAAGTCCCAATTATTATCACCCTCTAATGGGTTTCCAGGACCACCTGTTGAAATGAATAAATCGTAATCGTGGATATCAGGAATTTCTGCATTCCCCCTGACATCAAACACCCTATAATTCAGATCTTTATTAAATCTCTGGACAATTTCAATGATGCATCGCATACCTTGATTGGGCTCGCCATCATACATGTCCAAAATCGCAAGATTGAGTTTTTTTCTACCCACTTTGTAATCTTATTTCC
>CAZLUY010000026.1:0-2541 GCA_964562785.1 uncultured Limnohabitans sp.
AGAGAGAAGAATTAAGTAAGAGATTTGGGTTAAGCCTTCCATTTCTATTCTATTCCAGCGAATGAAATTGATCAACAGAGTACTGACGATCGCCAATCCGACGAGAGTTCTGGTATCCTTTTCTATCCTTCCCCACATGGAGGGAGCCACACCAGCAAGATATCCGGCGAGAAAAAAGCTAGACCAATAAGTCATCCAGCCACCATCGTGAATCAGGTCATTGGTTCGCTGAGTATGAATAGTGTAGGTGAGATAAATAGTGATGGTAGGAACTATCAAAAGGAGGTAACTGACCCAGCTATTTTGGGATAAGAAATTGTCGATTCGCTCCTTTATCTCGTTTCTCCTTAGGAACAAGAAAATGGGCAGGAGAATAGCGGAATAAATAAACAAGTAAAGAACGAACCACATGTGATGCCATGAGAAGCTTCCTCCGGGATATGGCTTCAATTCAAATACAGAAGGAAAGAATTGAAGAAAAGTGATTTGCTCTCCATTGAATACTCGCTCAAAATAGATTTGTGGGGGCACGATCAGGAACATGGCAAAAATCAAAGGGACCATGAGGCGCTGAGCCCTTTCCTTCAGGTATCTTCCTGAGTTTCTTTTTCTAAGCGCTAGAAATGTACCATAGCCTGAAATGAAGAAAAGAAGTGGCATCCTAAACTGACTTAGCCAGAAATTGAATTCAAGCCAGAGATAGCTGAGTTCATCATTTTTGATATGCCATCCTCGTTCCTCGGCAAAAATCATTGCAGTATGGAAATAGAGAACAAGGATTATTGCAATTACCCTTAGCCAGTCAATGTCATGTCTTCGTTCCATTTCTTATGTGTTAGGTTCGAAGCAAAAGTGAATTCTTTAAATACAGGCGACAAAAAATATTGACGACTTACCTGAAAGTATTGACAAGATGCAAGGAAGAAAGGAAAAATTATCCTTCGTCTGGCTCCTTAAGTTTTTTCATTAAGAAGATGAGTTTATATTCCAGCAATGATTTTTAACCAGGAGAATCTTCGCTATTTCCATTGGTTTTATGGAAAGAATTCAAACAGGTTTCTTTTTGGAGTCTCACTGAGTCTTTTCTTTTGGTTGTTTTTAAGTTTTGCTCAACCATTTGGTATCCATAGCAATGATTTAACTGGCTTTTTGACACTTACCATTTGGCTATTACCCATTTCCTCACTTTGGCTACTTTCCTTTTATCTCATTGATTTCGCTCTACCCAAAAAGGGTTATACCAAGGTTAGTTCAGAAAGAATTCTTGGCGAGTGGAGTCTCAAAATATTTTTAGCTGTTCATCTGATCTTTTCCATCCGAGGTTTTAGCTGTAGTTGGACCTGTCTCGATCTATTCGAGTACCTACAATTATGGATAGGATGCCTGGTGATTTTTCTGATCGTTTTTATTCCGTTTTTGATTTATGCTCGGCTTCAATTTTTCAAGAGAACTTTCTCAAATCAAAAAGAAGGTTCTGAATTTGAGGAGTCTGGGAAAGGAAAAAGCTATCCGGGTATTAGCAATCTTGACGAGGTTATTTACTTCAAATCGGATGATAATTATATAGATGCTTTCTTTTCTAAGGGAGGAGAAGAATTGACCAGCAGCACCCAGCGAATGACCATGAAATCCTTGGTTGATGATTTATCATTCTCACCCAAGTTTATCCGAACCCACAGGTCATATGTCGTAAACCTTAACTACTATTCAGCTGAGCATACCAATTTGTCTCAAGGCCATTTGGGACTTGTTTTGGAGAATGGTAAAAGCATTGAAATACCTGTTTCAAGAAAGTATAAGGCCAATATTCTGGCATTAATCCAATAGCCATTCTCCACAAATCTTTGGTTATTCGCCCCTTTTGGAGATGAATAAATTTCGTTTACCACATTTTGGGATTCACTCGCCACAAGGTTAGGTTTCCTTCCTTTCTGTTTGAGTTGCTTGCGTAAAATCGCAGAAAACAAACTCAAATCTTATGAAAAGGAAACTACTAACCACTACATTTTTTTTACTGCCCATTCTGATTTTTGCACAAGGCATAAAAGAAGAAATCTTTATGATTAATAGTCATGGAGATTCCTTGGCCATGGACGTTTATCTACCCGCAGAAAGTGGGGAATACCCAGCGATCCTTTGGCGCACACCCTATGACAAATCACAACGAAATTTTGGGGAGTACTTTAATCAAGCAGGGTATATTTTGGTCGTACAGGATGTCCGTGGCCGAGTTAAATCCACTGGTACTTTCAATGCCTGGATTGATGAAGCGGTAGACGGTGAGGAGACGGTGAATTGGATCACCACACAAGATTGGAGTAATGGTGATGTCGGTTTAATTGGATCGTCCTATTCGGCTTATGCAGCCATGCAGTTAGCAGGAAATAATCATCCCGCAATCAAGGCCATTGTCAGCAACTCAGGACCTATCAATATGTATGATGTGGTTTTTCCTGGAGGTGTATATCATAATACAGCTTTATCGCCCTGGACCATGGCCATATCTAATGACAGAACCTTCAATTTCCCACCATACAAGTC
>CAZLUY010000027.1:0-11275 GCA_964562785.1 uncultured Limnohabitans sp.
AGTGAGTGAAGAATGAACTCTACTTCGTAGCGATTAAAAGACGCAAAAGCCTATTGAAACTTATTCGATAGGCTTTTTTTATGCCCGCTTTTTGCGAGAAGCCTGTCCCGATGAAGTAGCGAAGCGGATGATATCGGGCAGCCAAGGTGTAGGATTTTTATAATTCTATTGGGTTATATGCATTACCCTGAAACCCCCTTTTCCATCAAAACCCTTATTTTTAATTACCGCTTCCAAAGGGTCAAATCAATAAATCCATCAATTATGAAATTCTCGCTCGTCTGTTTATTCGCCTTCGCACTCTTTTGTTCTTCCATTGAAACAAGTGTAGCTCAAACAGCTCTTAAAAAAGAAACTATCTCTGACCTCAGTAAATCACCCAACTTTGCATTTGGAGTGAAAAATGAAGATGGTCTGAAAAGCGCCCTATCCATGTATGATACTTTTTCTGAAAATGGGGTTCAGTTCGAGAATTTTGAAATCGTAATGAAAGGACCAGTCGTCAAATCCATGGTGAAAGGATCTGAACTAGAAAAGTATTTTGAGAAATACCAAGGCAAAGTCAAGGTCAGTATTTGTAGTGTAGCGATGAGGAGACAAGGTATTGCTAAGGAGCAGCTCTTTCCCGGACTTGATGTGGTAGAAACTTATACCATAAGATATCTTCAGCTGCAGGCATTGGGTTACAATGCGATTATGTACTGAGGAAAGTGAAATTATTACGATAGATATTGCAGGTAAGGACTCCGAGATTAGTCATCTCCCATTACGGAACCCAGATTGAGATATTTTTTCTATCTTAAAACAACCCAACAAGCGCCTTATGAAAAAAATATGTTTGCTGATTATCATAATCCTTTGGGCAAATTCAGCAAAGTCTCAAGAGTTGATTGTCCATCACTTTAATTCCTCGAGAGAAGAAATTAAAACGGACACACTTTTTCTTGGAGATTTAGTTGTAATCGCCCATGCTGCAAAAGGGAAAAGACCCCATTATTTCCAAGGTAAAATAACAGGTCTTATGGATCACAGAAATGTAATTCGGGTCTTTGATTATGCCCGAAGTACCAGAGTGGTTCCAATAGCAGGAAAAAAAATCAATGTGGATGAAATAATCGGAATTGAAAGGCTGGATGAGAAAGAACATAAAGGAAGGCAGACTCGGGCAGTTGTTGCCACCGCAGGTCAAATATTAGGTAATGCCGTCGGAGGGACTGAAGGAGATATTATTTGGGGCGCTTCGACCGCTGGCTCCATAGTTTCGGACTTTGTCTCAAGGCAACAGGCAAGTACGGAAAGAATTCGATGTGAAATTGTTAATGTAGAATATTGAAATGAAATTATCTCAGCTTGCATACCTACTCCTAATCTTCATAACCGTCAGTTGCAATAAGAAATCCACTCAGGAAAATAGTACTGAGGCAGAAGATGCTCATTCATGGACAGAAACAGATATGATTTCATTTCAGTCTAATTGTATTGGCTTTCTGGAGAACGAAGGAGTCGCAAACCCTTCCAATTACTGTGATTGTCTCCTTGAGTCTTCCCTACTGAAGTACCCTGATGTAGAAGAGGCAATGGAGCTGGAGCAACATGAAATCGTAAGTATGTTTGAAAACAGCGATTGCATTGATGAGCTCTTATTGGTGAAAATAGAGCAGCCTTGGACAGAAGAATCGGAAGAATTATTTATGAAAAGCTGTCAAGACAGCAAAAAGAGTCAGGGATCTACTGGGGAGCAAGCTCTAGAATATTGTGACTGTGCTTTGGAAGAAGTGAAGCTAATCATCCCTAACCCCCAACATGTAATCTCGCTTACCGAAGAGGAGTTAGAGAGAGTTTTTAATAAATGCGGGTGATTTGACTTAACTCCGAAGGATAATCAATGAATCAGAAAAAGAGATTAGCATGGTCTCTTTTTTTCATTAAAATAAAAACTAATTTATTCGGTAAAATTTTACCTTACAAATAATGAATGCATTTGAAGATCTAAGTTTATTTTTTAACCAAGGAGGAATGAGAGAGACCATGAGAACTGGGATATATCCACACTCCATAGAAATCCATTCCAAGAAACTGGATAAAACCTGGAAGTTTGAGGGTATCCAACGCTCGAAGAAGGGCGTCTTGAAACATGAAGGGAATGTTCTATTCACCTTCCAGTATAAAGCGAGTACAAATGAATGTCTGGTTTGGGATAGGGACGGGAACCCTGTGGAGATCAGTATAAATGGAGTATTTAGTGATTGAAGCTGATTCTATTCCTCACCAGAATTTCTAAGCCCTCTAAAAAAGCTCATTAATCAATTTAGCTTCTATCTCCTTAGCGGTTTTGGTCATAGATGAGCCCAATAGAAGCCTTCTAGTAGATAAAAGGAATTATCCTGTACTTGACCTTTTGAGTATACTCATCCCATAAGTCACCGTACTTTTCAGAACATCTTTTATCGTCATCCATTTGTCTGGGAAATAGCAAGGCCACATAGTAAAGAGGATATAACCAAGGCCAAAATCCGCCCGTTCCTCCAATTGCTAAGGCAATCCCACAGCCCATCAGGACTTCACCTAAGTAATTGATGTGCCTACTTAATCCCCAAAACCCATTTGCCAATAAGGTATGTTTTCCATTAGATATAGCTTCGGGTTTAATACCCAGAAAGGATTTTGAAGGCTGAGTTTTGAAATAGAATTTTTGCATGTTGGCTCCTCTAGCCAAACACCAACCAGTGAAAAATATTGCTGCAGAAATAATTAGCAGTGCGGTTGAGGATTCAGGGTTTGGTGAGTCGACACTAGACCAAAGTGATATGCTATAGAAATAAGGGTAAAACACCAAACAACCCCAGCCCAGCTTAAAGCCAACTCGCTCCGCAAAAATGTCATAGGTATACAAGTGTACTCGTTCAAAAGTCAGGTAGTCACAAATGAAATAGGTCAGAAATATGGCTGATAAAAAAATACCTGGTGATGCCTCTGCCCCATACAATAAATGGTGATGGCCAGAGAAACTCAATACATGTAATTCCAGCATCACTGCTCCAACCAGATATAACCACATTTTGGCATCTATTCGGGCATTCGCGTATTGAGGATTTTTTGGGCGGCCAAGAAACAAATCTACAGCCAAGGGCTTGCCTGTGGATTCATAAGGCAAAACTGTAATCAACGTATACAAGATGCCGATAGTGAAAGCGCCAGCAAGACTATACCATCTCACAGTGTAGAGCCAGTCATATGCAATAATGTCAAAATAGCCCAATGCAAACCATGTAAGAACACAGACAATCAGGACCAAAAGACCATTTAATCGGTACCTTAATTTTTGTCCTGTCGCCTCATCCTCCACATAGCCTATGACCTTTCGAGCAGGGAGCAAATAATGCAATAAAGTAATGTATGCGTAGACGATCCAGGGAGTGAGGAAACCAAGTAAAGCTATTTTCATTTGAGATCTTTCGTGTTATTAAACATAATTGAAATACTGGTTTTCTTTGGTAAAAGTCGGGTCATGATGAATCTGGCAACTTTATTAATAAATCCAGGTATAACCAATGGTCCATTTCCCAAGGCATCCAAAGCCTCTTCAGCAACTTCATTGGCATCTAAGGTTCCAGGGGCATCAGGCTTACCATCCTGCAAGGCGATGTACCCAGGAGTTCGGATAGCTCCAGCTACGCATGCCACAACATCAACATTATAGTCTTTCAGCTCCTTCCAAAGAGCTTCTGCTAAAGTTGTATTAAAGGCCTTTGTGGCTGAATATGTGGCAAGTTTTGGGCTGCCTTGAAGCCCGGATAATGATGACATTAAAAGAATTCCACCTCTCTTTCTTTCAATCATTTGCTGACTCAAAATCTTCGTCATCAGTAAAGGGGCCTTCACATTAACATCAGCAACCTGCAAGAGATTTTCGCTCGTCATATTCTTAAAGTAGCCAACGGGCGAGTAGGCAGCATTGTAAACCAAGAGACCAACCTCTTCTCTAATTAATTCAATTGTTTTGGCTACTTCATCGATATCAGCTAAGTCCAATTTTATTAATTTGATTTCAACGGAGTAACTGGATTTTATATCATTCTCCAAGGAGCTCAGAACTTCCATTCTCCTCGCTAAAAGAATCAAATTCGTACCGCGTTTTGCTAGTTCATGAGCAAACGCGGCCCCCAGACCTTCCGAGGCTCCAGCAACCAATGCCCATGGTCCGTATTTCTTTTTAAAATCAGACATCATGAATCATTCGAAAGGCTTGGACAAACACCTAACAACTCTTAAAAAATTGCTTATTGACCAGCTTTGATTCGATCTCCTTTGCGGTTTTGGTGATGGATAAGCCTCCAAGGTTGGTACAGCGTAGTGTATTGGGAATACTTTTCCCTACATCATACATGGTCTCTATTACCTCATCCAATGGAATCAGATGATCGTAATCTGCTATAGCCATATTAGCACAGGAAAGCGCATTTGAAGCAGCCATGACATTTCTATTCAAGCAAGGCGCCTCTACCCTATTTCCAATCGGGTCACAAATCATTCCAAGAGAACTTTGTAAGGCCATGGATGAAGCCGAAAGACTTTGTTTCAAATCCCCTCCACCCATAAAAACAAGAGAAGCTGCAGCCATCGTTGCCCCAGATCCACACTCGGCCTGGCAACCTCCTACTTCCGCTGCGAAAGTTGAATGAGCTGCGATAAAAACACCAATCAATCCGGCAATAAGCAATGCTTTTACCGTGTCCTCATCGGATAAGCCCAAGGAATCAGAAACTCCAAGCACAGCACCTGGCATAGCACCACAGGAACCGGCCGTTGGAGCAGCCACAATTACTCCCATTGAGCTCTTCACTTCCATAATCGCAGAGACATACATGATGATTCTGTTGAGCACATCTCCATCTACCAGTTTCTTTTCCTCCATCATGGATTTAAACTTCACTGATTGAGGTCCAAGGATTCGATCTTCAAACTTGGTTCCTTTCAAACCGATATCCACTGCTCCCTTCATGATGAGACGAATCTCATCCATCTTTGCCATGACCTCGGATTCGGAAATATTACCGCGCATACTTTCATACTTTACGGCAAGCTCCCAGAGAGATAGGTTTTTATTTTCATTGTAGCGAAGCATCTCCCCCACGGTGATGAAAGGAACTTTCATATCTGGAGAGGCCAAAATCGGAACCACAGGGCGAATCTGCTTAACTTGATTCACTCCTTCCAGCTCCTGGATTTCCTGAACAATAGCCTCATCTAAAGCATCGAAAGTTGATAGCATCACAAAGATGTCATTCTCCGGTATTGACTGAATTGCATTTGACATTCCAATGTGCTTTAGATATGGAATCACCAGCTCTGGATTTTCTGAGTAGACCAAGGTAAGATGAGTATCCCCTAATGAGCTGAGCTTAACCCCATCAATCTCGATAAGCTCTATCATTCCCCCACCCGTAGAAAGTGCGATGACTTCATGTTGCTCCCATGGGTTGCGCAAGGAAATTTGATAGGTATTAGGATGATCATACCTAAGCTCCTTGATATTAATAGTGAAGCCAATTCCGGCAGCACCCATATGCATTTCTGAATCTACTAGCCGTTCATCATGTGCCTCCCAACCGAGAAAGCCTCCAAACAAGCCCATATCTGAACCCTGATCTTTATGGGTCGTAGCCAGTGAACCATCAGGATCAAAGTCAATATCAATTTCTGAAATCTTACCTCCCATGATATCATGGCAAATTCTACCAATTCTAAGGGATGCCGCACAATGAGAACTGGATGGGCCTCTCATCACCGGGCCTACTACGTCATTGAAGATGCTTGGATAGTTCATGGAATCTGCTTTTTTTAATGCAGTATAATTTAAGAAAAATGCGCAGGCTTTGAATGGGAAAAGCGATAAGTGGTCTATGGCCCTTGATTGAATTAACCTTTGCCAATTATCAGATCCTATTTACTTTTGATCAATCCTATGACACATGCCTAGATTCCTCATAGCCCTTCTATTCTTTTTAGTCTCTATTCAGGCCAACTCCCAAACCGTCTGTACTGCAGAAAGTCGAGAGGTAGTCGAAGAGAGTCTGGAGAAGCTTAAGACATTTGAGACTGGTTCTAAGTCAACAGGAGAAATTGCAGTAGAAATTGGGCAATGGTTTCTGGGCACCGAGTATGTCGCCAAGACTCTTGAACTACCGGGGAGCGAAAAACTGGTCATCAATATGGTTGGCTTGGACTGCACCACCTACCTGGAATCCATTATCGCCTTGACCAGACTAGCCAAGCTGGAGGAATATACCTTTGAGGCTTTTGAAAGAGAGCTAGAGCTCATTCGCTATAGGAGTGGGAAAAACGAAGGTTATCCTTCACGCTTACATTATTTCTCAGACTGGATGTATGCTAATGGCGAAAAAGGGCTTTTTGAAGACGTCACGGAATCCATTGGTGGTGAAGCTTACCAAAACGATCCCAGTTTTATGTCCGAAAACCCTAAGTACTACCCTCAGCTTTCCGATCCTAAGAATGTGGAAGAGATTAAAAAAGCAGAGTCCACCATCGCTTCACGAGACTATTTTTTCATTCCCAAAGAGAATGTGAAAGAGACGGAGGATCAGATTCAATCGGGGAATTTGATTGCCATAACCACAAGCATCGAAAACCTGGACATGGTCCACGTAGGATTCGCCATTGAGCATAATGGAAGGATTCATCTACTTCATGCAAGCTCAGGAAGTATGGAGGTGGAAATCTCGGAATTACCTTTAAGTGATTACCTCGCAAGAAATAAAAGCCAATCCGGGATTATGGTGAGCAAAATTTTAAATCCTTAAGTCACAAAAGGCCTAAGCTTTATTTACAATCTTCGGATTGACTGGCGTAGAATCGTTCATCATTGACGTACAATTGCTCATCCTTGAATGAAAGCTGAACTGTTAAGAGGCTTAGCTCTTCTTTATCAAACGTCAGGTTTAAAGTCGCCTCAGAATCATTGCTTACCACAGACCATGAGCCCGTTATTTTCCCTTTGTACTGTGGATTAAAATCCTTCATGATTCCTTTCTTCTTAACTTTTGCATTGAAAGATCCATCCTCACAAAAGTTTATTCTGGTTTTACGCTCCCCGCCTTTAAAGTCATTATAGACTATTAGCAATTTGTTGGACAGGAATTCTTCCCAGTCAAAATCTTCATAGGGTTGAATTTCTCTTGGAGCTTGAAAAGTACCATTTTCCAAAAACTCCTCGGCCGCCTTAGATACCTCGGCAAAATTCTCTTCTCCTGATACAGCTAAAACCGTAATGCAAATACCGTTATCTCCACAACGAACCATGGAAAAAGCTTTCTTTTTAGTCGGGATGTAATCCCCCACAGCATTTACCTCTGAAGACAAAGTGTTACCAGAAATTTGAGGATTTTCCGCTTGAAGTGTAATCGATTCGCTTAATTCAACGCCCGCTTTCCATTCCTCAGCTAATTGGTTTAAATCTACTGCTGGCCTTCCCACGACAAAGATTTCTCCAAATTGACCAGTTGAAAGATTCAATAAAAAGACTTCTGTTTCTCTTGGTAAGGTCCCTACCCAGTTTTGAGGTACTTGGGTAGTAAAGCCATATTTCGGTGAATAAAGTGTCTCTCCGCCAGCATACATGATGCCGGGCTCCACTCTCTTTTGGCCATAGCTGAAAAATGAAAAGGCAAATAGTCCAAGGAAAAGGAGTAAAAAGGATAACTTATTCATATGAATTGAAATTGACAGTCTATTCGTTTAACTCAAATCTAACCAATAATGATTTCTCAGCCCCACCTATTTTTCTTTATTCTTAAATAGTCGAAGGCTTTCCGATATGTCGATAATCATATTCGGTCCTCTAGAAATTATTACTCTTCCAGAAGACCTTTAAGGTTCTGAAGGCCGACTTGAAAATCGGAGGCAATCATACTTTCCATTCCCATCAATGGAATCATAAGATTCATAGGGTATTCCATCCTTCCTTCAAAGCCCCATGAAACTTCTGTCTGATTAGGTGTGATTTCATTAAAAGTCATGTAGGCTTTGTCTGAAGCCTCGAAGGGCACAAAAAACCTAAGTTCAAAATCGATCCTTTCTTTTTCTTTTATCGCAATTATCTCCTGTTCACCCTCTCCTACATCCGGGTTATCACTTTTCCATCCTGAAACAAAACCAACTGTTCCGTCCACCCCTTCATAATAATGCTCCATATCAGGGTCCATAAGCTGCCACTTGCTGTATTGACCTTGATTCTTGAGAAGTTTTGTAAAATCATAAACTTCATCTAAAGGTCGATTAATGGTTACTCGTTCTTCAACTGAATAATCTTCTGAGATAAGTGCCGCCCAGACCAATGCAGTGACAATAATCGCCAATAGCAGACCTCCAATGATTTTTATTGCTTTCATAATTACTGGTGTTAAGTCCATATAATTTACCCCCATTTCATAAGTACTTAAACCTCATGCAGGTAGATAATTCAAAAAATAATGTCAACAAAACTTGACATATGTAAAGTTTTATTTACATTTGTAAAGTGAACTTTACATAAACGCAATGAAAACAATGAAACTAGAACGACAGAAAAGAGTACGAAAGCTGGCCCTTTGGACCTGGACTTGGGTAGCTACGTTAGCGATTGCCACATTCGGACCAGTATTCATCTGGGATGATCATATGTTCCTGACCATTTTCGCAATTTTGGTAAACCTGGCGAATGGGGTAATGATGATTCTTGCAAATCGAGACCTATTCAATCACTTCGATGAATTAGAGAGAAAACTCCACCTGGAGGCCATGGCAATCACACTTGGTTTGACCGTGGTAGTAGGCCTCACCTATTCACTACTGGATCAAAGAGACCTCATCCCGATGGATGCAGAAATCAGCTTCCTTGTGATGTTTGTAGGTCTATGCTACATGACCGCTTTGTTCATCAATACAAGGAGGTACAAATGAAAAACAGAGTTAGAGATTTCCGAGTCGAGAAAGGTCTCACTCAGGAGCAATTAGCAGAGTTTATTGGAGTGTCTAGGCAAACGGTTAATGCTATAGAAAAACAAAAGTTCGATCCCAGTTTGCCGACAGCCTTCAAAATGTCTCAGCTATTCGAGCGCAAAATTGAAGAAATATTTATGTACGAATAAACAACCACTAAAATGAAAAAGGAGCTATTAATGGTGACTGGAGCTGGTTTTGGCTTAGCCATCGGAAGTGCCTTAGGTTCGCTCATAGGAGCACCTGGGCTTTGGATGAGCTTATGCATGTGCTTGGGAACACTTGGAGGGATGATATATGACAACCTCCAAACCGATAAAAGCGTAGACTAATCCGTCGTCGATTTGAAAACTAAACCAACATGGGGCTTATGCCCCATTTTTTTTACCATTCTATCGCATTCACCAGCATTTGGACAAATTCTTCTCGACCCCATGCCACTGCATTATGCCCAATAGACGTGTAAAAGGTTTTTCCTTGTCCAAGATCTCGGTACCATGCCACGGGATGCACTTTGCCCATTCCGAAATCCTTATCCTTAGTCCAAAGGATATTTCCATTGGAGATAATTTTATCCCCATTAATCTGATAAAGAATTTCGAAGCCCTTCTCACCTGGGTTTTCAAAAAACACATACCACTCATCGGTATGATCCCAACTCTCGCTAAGTCCAGATGTCAATACTGAATCTGCCTCAGTATTTAGTTGAATATTCGCTTCCTGCAACTGTGGGTCAAGCGGGTGATGAGAGAATCTTGCTCCAAGAAAGTTCTTTTCGTACCAATCCCAATTATGGGAGTCATCTCCAGCTCCATGGATGCCAATTAGCTTTCCACCGTTCTCCACGTAGTTCTGAAGTATTTCCCTCTGCTCGTCTGTCAACACTCGTCCTGTGGAATTATTGAAAATCACGGCGTCGAATTGGCTTAGCTGTTCCTGATTGAATACCCCTGCATCCTCAGTGTTGTATAGAAACCATCCTTTATCGGCTGCTATTTCTTCAAATACCTGCTTTCCAGCTTCTATAGATTCTTCATGCCTAAAGCCCGTGGCTTTTGAAAACAAGATCACATTTGTTCTGTCGGAAGGGATAGTAATTTCAGCTGGCTCAGTTTCATAGCTTACCGGGAATCCATATTTCACTTTGTAAACAAAGAGTCCCAATGCTCCACCAACCAATACAAATAAAACCAGAACAGTGATCCCGAAAATCTTGAAGAATTTTTTCATATCACTAAAATATGGCTTGGGATCAAACTATCAATCCTCCCCTAGCCATTTCTCAGCTTCTAATAAATCCTCAAGGGCATAAACCTTCACCTGCATAGAGGGTATCAAAACACCTAAAGCGCCAATGAAAATCTTTAGGCCTTGGATATCGGAAACAAGAGCATATTTATTGGCCTTTCCTATCCAGCCCAGATCAACCTGTATAGCCAGCCTCATGGCTTTGAAAGAATCGAAGCCTGAAAAAGATGGTACTAAGGCCAGAATTTTGGGTTTCGGATTTCGAGGTAGTTCCTTCTGTATCTGCAAAAGCTCCTTCAAGGCTTGCTCCTCCACCTTCCCATTAATGGTGTATTGGACTATTCTTGTTTTGGACTGAAACTCAACTTCCATGCAGTCTTAAGTCCTGTAGCCTCTTTTGGTTTAGGCTTTAAGAAAAATTATTGCTGAAGCTCATACCACTCTATGTTCTCCAGTTTTGCTCTTCGCCCAATCTTCTTGGGAGGATAATTGGTCACCAGGTAATCAATGATGGTCTTTTCATTCTCACCCAGATCCCAAAGATTCTGAGTCTCTTGCATCCATTCAATTGTTTCTTTCCATCGTTGCTCATTCATCCTGTTCGCAAGGACCAACTTTGAGGAATGACAACTGGTACAATTCTGAATGGTCACCGCCATCCCAGGAGCATCAATAAACCCCGTTTCTACATGAATCCCATCTACCACTCCTTCTACATCAATCATAGAAAGCACTTGCTCCTCTTCATCGGCTGGAAAGAAATCCGCCATCATTGAAAGGTCTGGGTCCAGAAGTGCATAGGTCATGAAGCTAACCAGGAGGAGCAATAGACCTAAGACCCCAACCATCAGTCGGGATATCAACCCTAGATTCTTAACCAGTTCTTTTGATTTTTTTTCTTCCACGTTCATTAGCTCACCTTCACGGCTATTCGATGGCAAGCATTATTTAAATATCCTTTTGGGTTCCATCCAGGAACTAACATGGGCTGAGACACTCCCTCAGAGTCAGTGGCTCTCGCCCAAACTTC